>CANROW010000011.1 GCA_947632345.1 uncultured Bacilli bacterium
TTGTGGTCGATATGGTAAATGGCTTTGTTAGGGAAGGAGCTTTAGCGGATCAACATATTGCGCTTACTATTTCAAGACAAAAGGAATTATTAGAAGAGTATCAAAAAGAAAGACAATTAGTCATCTTCATAAAAGATACACATACTAAAGACTCAGTAGAACATGATCGTTTTGGTGGTGCTCTTCACTGTCTAGCTGGAACTAGTGAAGCTGAGTTGGTTGATGAATTAAAGCCTTATGAAAATGCTGATAATACTATTGCGCTTGAAAAAAACTCAACGAGCTATATTTGGGCACGGAATGAGAAAGATGGATATAACTTTGTCGACGTGATGGAGAACTTAGAAAAGCTTGAAAGAGTTGATGTAGTAGGTTGCTGTACTGATATTTGTATCGCTAATGGTGTATTACCAATGATGAATTGGTTTGATCAAAACAATAAAAGAGTCAAAGTATATTTACACGAAGATGCGATCGATACCTATGAAATTCCGGGAGTGCATGGAAGAGATGACTATGAGAAGGCTGCTTATATGCTTTTAGAACAACAAGGAGCTATTAGAGTTAAACAAAAAAAGATATAATGGAAAAGGAGAGATGATTATGGAAAAATTTACAATTAGTATTGATGAAGAGAGAAAAGAGGAACTTTTAAAGTTATTAGCGGAAAATGGATTTGAAAATCCTGATTTAAGAGAAGATGAGAGTAATATGTCTTTAATGACTGACTTCTATGAACTCACTATGGCTCAAGTTAATGTGTGTCAAGAAGATCCAAGTGGAATTGAATACTATGATGGTTTCTTTCGCAAAGAACCATTAGAAGCTGGTTATGGACTTGTTTGTGGTACGGATACTATGATTGATTACATCAAAAATTTACATTTCCGAAAAAGCGATATTGAGTTTTTACGCCGTACGGGTAAATTTACGGAAAAGTTTCTCGATTATTTAAAAGACTTTAAGTTTACAGGTGATATTTGGGCAGTGCCAGATGGAACACCTCTCTTTCGCAACGAACCATTCATTACTGTAAGAGGTAATCGAGTTGAATGTAAGATTGTTGAGACAGCTTTATTAGCTATCTATAATAGTCAAATTGCCTATGCGACAGCTGCGCGAAAGATTGTGGAAGCTGCTAATGGAGTTGATGTCGTAGTTGAAGATGAAAAAACTCACGAATTAATTCCGATTATGGAATTTGGAGCTCGTCGTGCTTATGGATGTTCCGCTGCAATCGACGCTAGTAAATGTGCAGTTATCGCTGGATGTGCTGGGACGTCTAACACGAAAGCAGCTAAGATGTATGGCTTAACCCCAATGGGAACAATGGCTCATAGCGCCGTAATGGAAGCGAGTAGCGAATATGAAGCATTTAAAAAATATGCCAAAATGTATCCTGATAAACCATTGTTTTTAGTCGACACTTACAACACTTTAAAATGTGGAGTACCTAATGCTATCAAAGTTTGTAAAGATTTAGGAATTGAATTAGGGGGAATTAGAATTGATAGTGGTGATTTAGCATACTTATCTAAAGCTTCTAAAGAATTGATGCAAAAAGACTTTCCTAATGCAAAGATTTGTTTATCTAATGGACTATATGATAAATTGATCGTCTCTTTAAAGAGTCAAGGCGCTGTTATGGACTCACTTGGTACGGGCGATAATATAGCTTCACCAATCGGTAGGGTTGGCGCTGTTTATAAGAATGCTGGTATTGAAGTCGATGGTAAAATAATTCCTAAATTAAAGGTTAGTGAAGATAAGATTAAGACGACTAATCCTGGTTTCAAAAAAGTTTGGCGCTTTTATGATAAAGATACTAATTATGCTTTAGGCGATGTCATTGCTAAACATGATGAAGTAATACCACTAGATCACTATACTTTAGTCAATCATGAAGATCCTCTTCAAACTAAGGAGTTAAATAATTACGTCGTTCGCCAATTACAAGTTCAAATCTTCAAAAATGGTGAACTAGTCTATGAAGATCCAACTATTGAACAAAAGAAAATTTATTGCGATAGAGAAATGGCTAGCCTATATCCAGAAGTTAAACGGATTGACAATCCCCACCGTTACATTGTCGATTTATCAAATGATTTACGTATCTTACGTGATCAGTTGATTCAAGCTGTTAATGAAGAAACAAAGACTAAGACTAAGTCTTTAGGAGAAAAATAGATGGAAAAGAAAAATTTAGAAGAATTAAAGCGTTATTTAGAAGAACTCAAAACAGTTTCTAAGACCTTAATTTCCGAAGAAGAACGTCATCGTGAAAGTATTGTTGAAATACAAGGAGTAAAATTTATTCCCCTCGATGATATAACAAAGGGACATTTTATAACGACGGAGAGTTATCGTTGTACTCTTAACAATGGCGAAAAAATTTATCGTGAAAAATTGCAGAAAGCTAAGAAGGATGGATCAGCTGTCATCATCATTCCGGTCACTGATGATGATCAAGTCATCACGACGGTTGAACCACGCGTCTTTATTGATAATACGGTTGGCGTAGGTTTCCCTGCAGGATATGTCGAAGCAGATGAAGAACCACATATGGCAGCGTTACGGGAACTAAAAGAAGAAGTTGGTTGTGTTCCTAAATATTTGATCAAATTGGCCAGTTTCTATCAAGACGAAGGAATAAGTGCTGCTAAAAATTTTACATATCTTGCTGTGGGATGTGTCGAAGGATATGAAAAAAATCCTGATCCAGGGGAGTTCGTAAGATATTTCAAATGCAATTTCAATGATGTCAAAGAATTAGAACGCGAAGGCTACATCGCTGGTTGTGGCTCTATCATTGCCATTGCTAAAGCTAGTGAATATTTTGATGAAAATGGTAAAATAAAAGAATTAAAATTGGTAAATGCCAAGAATAAAATTATGGTTTAAAAGGTGATAAAATGCTAAAAAAATATGGATATTTACGCGTAGGAGCAATTGTTCCTAGTCTAGAAGTTGGAAATGTTAAGAAAAATGTTAAAGAAATCGTTGAACAAATAAAAAGAGCCGCTATAGAAAAAGTTCAGGTGGTGACTACTCCCGAACTATCTTTGACAGGATATACTTGTAGTGATCTTTTCTTTCAAGACATCCTATTACAAGATAGTTTGCATGGGTTACAAGAAATACTAGAGGCCACTCAGAAATTAGACATTATTTCGATTGTTGGATTACCGATCAAAATAAAGAATAAATTGTATAATTGTGCTTGCGTCATCCAAAAAGGTACTATTTTAGGGTTAGTTCCTAAAACTTATCTTCCCAATTATAATGAGTTTTATGAGAAACGCTGGTTTGAGAGCGGTCGAGGTCTAAATGAAAGAGTAAAAGTTCTAGGTCAAGAAGTACCGGTTTCAACCAATCTCTTATTTCAAGATGCAGAAGACGATAGCTATACCTTTGCGATTGAGATATGTGAAGATTTATGGGCACCAATTCCCCCAAGTACTTATCACGCTTTAAATGGTGCTACGGTCATTTTTAATCTATCAGCTAGTAATGAAATCATCGGCAAGTATAGTTTCCGCAAGAGTCTAGTCAGCAATCAATCATCTAAAACCTTAACGGCTTATGTCTATGCTTCTAGTGGTGTCAATGAATCAACTACCGACGTTCTTTTCTCAGGACACGCTCTAATCAGTGAAGATGGATCTATTTTAAAAGAGAATGAACGCTTTGATTTCAATAGTAATTTGATATATGCCGATGTCGATATAAAGCGTCTTATGAACGACCGCTATAAAAATACATCATATCGCGAATTTACAAAGCAAGATTATACCGTCGTTAAAGTAAATGTCAAAGATGATACTACGGATTTGGCAAGGAATTATGCCCAATATCCGTTTGTTCCAAAAGATGAAACTCGTCGTAACGAGCGTTGTCAAGAAATATTCAACATTCAAGCGTGTGCACTTGCCAAGAGATTAAAACACATTGGTACGAAAAAGACGATTATTGGTATTTCAGGAGGCCTTGATTCAACTCTAGCTTTCTTAGTAATTGTTGCAGCTTATCAAAAGCTTGGAATTAGTAATGATAATATCATCGGGGTCACAATGCCAGGTTTTGGAACGACGGGTCGTACTTATAATAATGCCATTAGTCTCATTAAGGAGTATGGCGCAACTCTTCGTGAAATAAGTATCAAAGATGCTGTGTTACAACATTTTAAAGATATTGGACAAGACGTTGATAACCATGATATCACTTATGAAAATGCCCAAGCTAGAGAAAGAACACAAATTCTCATGGATATCGCCAATAAAGAAGGTGGGATCGTCATTGGAACAGGTGATTTATCTGAATTAGCTCTTGGATGGTGTACTTATAATGGCGATCATATGAGTATGTATTCAGTCAATTCATCTATTCCTAAAACCTTAGTTAGATATCTAGTTAAATGGATTGCGGATACGACAGAAAACGCTCAACAAAAAGCTACTATTTACGATATTTTAGATACACCAATTTCTCCAGAACTATTACCACCAGATAAAAATGGTAATATTGCGCAAAAGACCGAGTCGTCAATTGGACCTTATATCTTACACGATTTCTTCTTATATCATTTCTTCAGATATGGCGCTAGTCCTAGTAAAATAAGATACATTGCAAATCAAACTTTTAAAGATATGTATTCCCAAGAGGAAATTGATAAATGGTTAAGAGTCTTTTTAAAAAAATTCTTCTCACAACAATTTAAGCGCAGCTGTATCCCTGATGGAGTTAAAGTTGGTACTATTAGCTTATCTCCAAGAGGGGACTTGCGCATGCCAAGTGATGCCAAAGTGGATAGTTGGTTGAGTGATTTAGACGAATAGTGATAAAGAGATAGAAGCCTATCTCTTTTTCATAAATATTTTAGAAAATATTGACTTATGTTTATGTTTTTAATATAATGTTAATAACAAAAAAAGAGGATGATATAATGAACTTTAAAATTAAGAAAAATGATGTTATCAAATTTATAGAACAATATTATTGCGAACAGGAAAATCGCAATGTCAAAGTCACAATCAAAGCCGAAACAGAAAAAAGTGGATATGGAGTTAGTGAAGCAGATACGGTTATGACCCAAATTGTTTTAAATGAAGAAGTTACTATTTGCGGAACAAAATTCAAAACGAAGGAAAATCTTAGCCAAGATCAAGTTGGTGAGATTTTAAAATGGTTACTTGCTGTTGAAGGATATGACGTCGTATCTATCAATTATGATGATGGAATAAGAAGCCATATTGAGGGAATGTATATGGATGAACACGAAGTGAAACAAGCTTACTTTAATGGAATTGATGTAGAAGCTGTCCGCAAAACTAAGCAAAAGACTATAGGAGTGAAACAATAAGATGCGAATCGGTATTTTTGGAGGAAGTTTTAATCCTCCCCATCAGATGCATGAGAGCATTATCAAACAATTATTAGATCGCAATTATTTAGATCACGTCATTTTAGTTCCAACTAGTAACTACTATCCCAAAGCTGGTTTAATCAGTGATGAACAACGCTTTAAAATGTTGGAGTTAATGAGTGAAAATGATAAAAGAATATCTTTATCAAAATATGAATTTGGTCGGCTTACTTATACTTATCAAACTTTAGAATACTTTCAAAAAGAACATCCTAATGATGAGATCTATTTTATTTGTGGTAGTGATAATTTGAGTGAAATGGATACTTGGCTGGAATATGAAAAAATTCTCGGTGATTATGAGGTAATAGTCATTCCGAGAAATCATGATATGCAGCAACTATTAGACAAATATGATCAATATCGCAATAATATCAAAGTTGTTGAATTAGAAAATAATTATTTATCATCAACTAAAGTTAGAGAATATTTAAAAGACAAAAACTATGATGCGGTAAAAGAATATATTGATGCTGAAGTTTTACAATATATCCAAGCAAATCATTTATATGAAAAATGAGATATCACACGAAAATTTTTTGAGATAGAGGTGAAAAAAATGTTAGGTGCTATAATTGGCGACGTTATCGGTTCTTATTACGAGGTGTTAGAAATTCAAGCTATGAAAAATAAAACGCCAAGAAAATATTTAGAGCGAAGAGAAATATTAGACAAAAATGTTCCTTTATTCACTGAAAATTCTTCAGTGACTGACGATTCAATTTTAACTTGTGCTGTTTATGATGCCATTATTAATGGACATTGCGATTATGAGAAGTATTTGCGAGAATATGGTTTAAGAGAAATACAATGTGGGGCAGATATGTACGGAAGAGGTCGTTTTGGTAAGGGCTTTGTCGAATGGTTAAAGCATAATAATGAAGGAACAAGTTGGGGAAATGGTGCTGCTATGCGCATAAGTGCTGTCGGATTTTGCTTTGATGATTTAGAAGAGGTGAAACGAAATGCTTATTTAGCAACTATTCCTTCCCACGATCATCCTGAAGCTATTAAGAGTAGTGAAGCAGTAGCGGTAGCAATCTTTTTACTCCGCCAAGGCTTATCCAAAGAAGAAGTTGAAAAATATGTCAAGGATAACTATTATCCTTTAGATTACAATTTGAAGGATTTACAACAAAACTATACTTTTACATCTAGAGCTAGTGAATCAGTTCCTCAAGCTTTGTATGTCTTCTTTCAAGCCAATGACTTTGAAGATGGGATGCGTAAAGCTATTTCTATTGGTGGTGATAGTGATACGATTGCTGCCATTGTTGGGGCTTTATCAGAAGCTTGCTACGGCGTAGATGATAAGTTTAAAGAAAGTGTAAGACCGTATTTGTGCGATTATATGTATGATCTACTTAAAGAAAGATATTATGATAAAAAAGAAGCAAAGGAGTTAAAATATGAAAGAGATAATTGAACTTTTAACCAAAAATAAGAAGACGATTGCGACGATGGAGTCGTGTACGGGTGGTGGAGTTGCTAATGCCATCACTAACATTGAAGGAGCTAGTGAAGTCTTAAAATTTAGCGCGGTCACTTACTCGAATGAATACAAGATAAAGATGGGAGTAAGTAGCGAAGTAATTGACAAATATAGTGTTTACAGTATGGAAACAGCCGTGGAGATGAGTACTAATATTGCTAAATTTGCCAATAGTAATTATGGAATAGGAATTACGGGAAAGTTGAATAGAGTCGATAAAAACAATCCTTTTGGTGAAGATAATGTCGTTTTTGTATCAATATATGACGTCAATCATAATCTTTATCATAACTTTACTGTTGAAGCAAGACAAACATCAAGAAAAGATAATAAAGAATTAGTCATCAGTAAGATAATAGAAGTGTTAAAGGGTATTATTTGCTAAAAAGTTGTCTTTAGTTTAAAATTTAATTATGAGATAAGAAGGTGTAGTATGGAAAAAGAGTATAAAAGTGAAGAAGATTTTTTAAAGCATTATGATGCATCAGCTTTTGAAAAATTATCAGCGACGGTCGATATAGCTATTTTTAGTGTTGCTTCTTCTAAACAAGAAAACTATCGGAAATTGAATAATAAACATTTCAGTGTTTTATTAGTCAAAAGAAATCGGTATCCTTTTAAAGATATGTGGTGTCTACCTGGTGGCTTCATCGGTATAGATGAGACGAGTGAAGATGCTGCCAAAAGAGTTTTAGCGCGGGAAACTAATTTGAAAAATATATATTTGGAACAATTATATACGTTTGATGATGTCAAACGGGATCCACGAATGCGCATTATCAGTATTTCCTATATGGCACTAGTCGATAAGAATCGTCTTGATGATACTCTTTATGAAAATGCTTCGTGGTTTAATATGCAAATTGAAGAAGAGGACAAGAATATCAAAATAAATCTCAATAATGGTGAAGAAAATTTTGATATTGTCATTAAGAAGACTTTAAAAGAATTGACGACAGATCGTTACAAGTATACTATCGCTAAAAATGATAGGTTGGCTTTTGATCATCCACTCACCATTGCGAGTGGTATAACGCGAATTAAGAATAAGCTCGAGTACACAGATGTTGCCTTTAATCTAATGCCGGAATATTTTACGCTTGGTGAATTACAACAAGTCTATGAAGTTATTTTAGGTAAAGAATTATTAGATCCAGCTTTTCGCCGCATTATCTCTTCGAAAGTAGAAGCGACTGATAAAGTGCGTGTCGATGGTGGTCATCGTCCGTCACGCTTGTTCAAATATAAGGGAAATAAGTGATGAAAAGACTGATTAATAAGATTAAATTGTTCCCTAATGATAATGATAAGAGTCGTGATATCGCTAAGGAATTAAAACGTCGTTTAGAAATCGCCAACTTTAAAATAGTTGATAGTAAGTACGATTTAGCGGTGGCAATTGGTGGTGATGGTTCATTTTTGCGTATGGTTAAGAATAATGTCTTCGATAGTGAAATCTTTTATGTTGGGGTCAACGCTGGCACACTCGGTTTTCTCCAAGAAATTTCCATTGAGGATATTGATAGTTTTATTGAAAGACTTAACAATAATGACTTTACTATTGGAACTATTGGGGTCCAAGAGACCAAAATTACGACTGCTAATGGGGATATGTCAAGGTTCTTTTCCCTCAATGAGATTGTCATTAGAAATCGCAGTTTGAAAACTACTAAAATGTGTGTTGAAATCGATAACGAAATTTTAGAACATTATATTGGTGATGGAATTCTCATCTCCACTTCAGTTGGTTCCACAGCTTATAATTTGAGCTTTGGGGGATCAATTGTCTACGACGATTTACACACACTTCAAATAACGCCAATCGCCCCTTTAAACACCAAAAGTTATCGGGATGTTCTCAATTCGGTAATCGTACCAGAACACCGTTCAATTACCATTAAGCCACTAGATGAAACCAATGATTTAATAGTTACGATTGATGGTGAACACAATTATTATGATGATGTCAAGCAGATTGATACATGTGTCCGCGATAAGAAAATCAAATGTCTTCGCATGACGAGTTTCAGTTATGCGAGGAAGATAAATGAGAAATTTTTAACCGAAAAATAGACAAAAAAGTAAAAAAATGTCAAATTTTGTTGTACAAAAAGGAAAAACTATGGTATAATTCTTTGTAGTAATGACGGAAGGAGGGGAGAAAATGATTAGAACACCTGTAAAAGATAATAATATTGATGCAGCTTTAAAGAGATTTAAACAAAAAGTTGCGCGTGATGGTGTCCCTTCTGAATGTCGTAAAAGAGAATGTTATGACAAACCAGGAATTAGAAGAAGAGAAGCTAAGAAGGCTGGTATAAAAAACACCCAAAAGAGAAATAGAGCAAATAATCGAGGAATGTAAGAAGTGGTTAACACTTCTTTTTTGGTAAACTTTATGCTAGAATATTGCTAGGAGATGACCAATAAAAATAAAAGCCTGTGGTAGTTGTCATCTCCAACCGGTCAAAGCCGTAAAAATATAGGAACAAATCCACAGTGCTTAAATATTATATCTCATTTCAGATGTAATAAAAAAATATTATAGAAAGGAGCATCTAATATAGTGATTAATAAAAAAATCACATAATTAGATTATACGTGAAATTATGGATTTATTCGAAAAGTTTAATAAAGATATGGTTACAGCCATGAAAGAACAAGATAAAGAACGCTTGACGGTTCTAAGAATGGTTAAAGGGGCTATGCAACTTGAACATATCAATGCTAAAAAAGAGATGAATGAAGAATTATTGATCGATTGTGTCGGAAAACAAATCAAAATGCGTAACGATTCCATTGCTGAATTTGAAAAAGGAAATCGTACGGATCTAATTGAACAGACCAAAAAAGAAATTGTCATATTGAATGACTATTTACCTGAACAGTTATCTCAGGATGAGGTTGCAGTTATCATCGATGAAGCTTTCGCTAAAATCAAACCAAGTTCTGCCAAAGAAATGGGACTCATTATGAAAGAAGTAACTCCTAAGTTAAAGGGTAAAACAGATATGAAACAAGTCAGTGATATGATTAAAAATAGATTAGCATAATAATATAAACCAATGAGAATTGATATAAAATCAATTCTTTTTATTATATATTTTTATCCATTTTAATATAATTAATCGGGTGATAATATGCATGGAGTTATTGACTATGTCCGCGATAATGAATTCAGAATGTTGGTTTTGAGTAACAAAATTGATATAGTTAATTATTCAGAACTTTTATCAATGAGTGAAGAAAGAGTATCAATTACTTCAGCAACCGGACGAATTGTCATACGCGGTGAAGGATTATCTGTAAAAAAACTCTTGAATCGCGAAATATTAATTGTCGGAAAATTTAGTAGTATTGAAATGGGTGAATGATATGTTTCATAATTATTATAAATTGAAGATTTCAGGAAAAGATGTAAAGAGATTCATTAAACAGTTGTACAATATGCATATTTATTTTGAAAATATTGAATTTAGTGATAAGAGTGTTTATGTCAAAGTCGATAAAGATAATTATAGTAAGATTCAGGATATAAAGACTATTTATAAAATTGAAGTTGTCAGGTTATATGGACCTAATCGCCTAAGAGATATTATCCATCGCTATAATATTTTTTTTATATCCATTATCATTGGTCTTTTGATGTTGAATGTTTTAGGAAATATTCTTTTTGAAATCGAGATAGATACCGACAATCAAGAGATATATGAATTGGTTTCTAGAGAGTTGCATCGTCACGGCATAAAAAAATTTTCGCTAATTAAACCTTTTTCTGAACGTGAAAAGATCATAAGTGATATTCTTGAAGACAATAAAGAAGATTTAGAGTGGATGGAAATTGAAAGGGTTGGTGTTAAATATATTGTTCGTGTTGAAGAAAGAATTATTAAAAGAGAAAATGAGCAATGTCCTAATCGCCATATCATCGCTAAAAAAGAAGGACTCATTTTGAGTATTGTGTCATCACACGGCGAAATAAAAAAAGCCATAAATGATTATGTCAAAAAAGGCGATATCATCGTCAGTGGAATCATTACCAAAAACGAAGATGAAAAAAATAGAGTCTGCGCTGAAGGTAGAATTTTTGCGGAAACGTGGTATCAAATCAAAGTAGAAGTGCCTTATAACTATAAAGAAATAATTTATACCAAAGAAAAAAAGAAGAATTTATCAATCACTATTTTTAATAAAAGATTTGCTCTTTTTCAAGACTATGCCGATTTTGTGACCGAAGAAAAGACACTTAAAAATAATATTTTGCCATTGAAATTGAGCATAGAAGATAATCAGAAAATAATCAAGATTGATCACATCTATACTTCCGAAGAATTAGATTTAAAAGCTTTGGAAATATCTCGTGAAAAATTGTTGACAATTTTAGGTGATGATGATGAGATTTTACTCGAAAAAAAATTGAAAACGACAGCAAAAGATAGTACAATAGAAGTAGTGATATTCTTCAAGGTAAAAGAAGATATTACTGCATATCAGGAAATAGAGTGAGAAAGGGTGAGGCTATGCATAATATGATTGATGCAACTATTCTAGAGATTTTGCATATCACATGGCCTACTTTATTCATTGCTGCGGTTTTGGTAGTCACAATTCGGATTGGCTACTTGTTGAAACATCATAATCAATTCATCTTTTATCGTGAAATATTGTATTTATGTTTTATGATTTATATCTTGTGTGTGTTTCAATTGGTCACAGCTGAAGATTTAAATAGTTTAAATGGTAATAATCTTCAACTTTTTAAAGAGATTTTTCGTTATCAATTTGGAAGTAGACTATTTTTTAGAAACATTATTGGCAATGTTTTATTGTTCATACCATATGGCTTTTTCGCATCGCTCTACGTTGAATTAAAGAACCCATTAAAGGCTTTTGCTTTGGTATTCATCGCCTCTTTATCCATTGAAGTGACGCAATTATCAATAGGAAGAGTCTTTGATGTCGACGATATTTTATTAAATGTCGTTGGTGGTATGATCGGTTATGGTATTTATGTACTAGGTGCTAAAATAGGGGAAAAGTTCCCAGTCTTAAAAAAAGAGGTATGCCTCAATATTTTAACTACATTAGCGCTGGTAGGTATTTTGATTTTCTTCGTTTGGAGGTAATGTATGGAGATAGAAGTTTTTAATGAAACGGATGAAAAATTAGAAAAAGAATTGCAAGATTTAAAAGAACTTTTGATAAATGTTGCCCACGATGAAGACCTTGATAATATTTTATTTAATGTTATAATAGTAGATAATGATAAGATAAAAGAACTCAATCGTGATTATCGGGGCATTGATCGTGAGACTGATGTCATATCTTTTGCCTTAGAGGATGATAAGACTTTTAATCTATCAGATATCAGGGTACTTGGCGATATCTATATATCAATTGATAAAGCTCGATCCCAAGCTGAAGAGTATGGACACTCATTTAAGAGGGAATTATCCTTTTTAGCAATTCATGGGTTCTTGCATTTACTTGGGTATGATCATATGCGTGAAGAAGATGAAAAAGTTATGTTTGCTAAACAAGAGGAGGTCTTAGCTCGTTATGATATTAGTCGGTAGACGTTTTAAAAAGGAAAAAAAGACGCCCCAAGGAACTGTTAAAAATGCTCTTGAAGGAATAATTTATACATTTAACACAGAGATTAATTTGCGAATTCATCTATTGATGACAACGATTGTTTTACTTGGTTGTTATATTTTGGAAGCCAGTTTCTTTGAGGTACTCATCTGTCTCATATTAATTGGTTTAGTAATAACGACGGAGTTAATCAATACAGCTATTGAGGTAGTGGTCGATATGATTGAACCACGATATAACCCATTAGCTAAAATTGCGAAAGACACTGCAGCGGGGGCAGTTTTGGTCATAGCGTCCACATCAGCTATTATAGGAGTAATGATATTTTTACCTAAGGTATTGGCGTTCATCGGTATAATATAGGAGGTCCTATGTTCGAAAAATTGCGCGAATTACAAAAAAATAGTTATGTTCCTTTGACTAACTTTAGAACGGCTGCTATCGTTTTTACGAAGGACGGAAAAGGTTTTCCAGGAGTAAATGTTGAAAATCCGTCATTTCGGGATGGCCTTTGCGCTGAACAAAATGCCATTGCGGCTGCTTGTAGCCATGGTTATGGCAAAGGTGATTTTTCACTTATGTATTTGATAACCGATGGTCAAACGATTTCAACACCTTGTTTTTTATGCCGTCAAGTAATTAATGAGTTATTTGATCCTAGTTCATCAATTATTTGTTATAATACGAAAGGTGATTTCAAAATCTATACAGTCCGTGAGCTTTGTCCAGAGCCATTTGATGAAAGAGATTTGAGTTAGGTGATTGAAATGAATAATGAAAAATATCGTAAACAATTGATTAAATTGCTTCAGAATTGTTGCGTTCCTAGTGATTCTCTCCATTTTTCAGCTATCGTAGTCATGAAGGATGGTAATGAATTTTATGGTGTGAACGTCAAAAATTCGGTTTTCCGCGATGCCATTTATGCGGAACAATCAGCAATTGGGCAAGCAATTACATCAGGTTATAAAAAAGGTGATTTTGAAAAAATATATTTAATGGTTGGCAGTGATAAAGTTGGTGACTTAAAATATCTAGATCGAGCTGTCATCACAGAATTTTTTGAAGGCGAATGTGAAGTTTGTTGTATGAATCTCTTTGGTCAAGAAGTGATTCTACCAGTAGATAATTTGTATTCATCAGTCTTCAATTATTAGGAGGTTTTTATGAAGAGTGGTTTTGTCAGTATTGTTGGTCGACCTAATGTTGGAAAATCAACTTTGTTAAACAGCATATTAGAGAGGAAAATAGCTATTACCAGCAATGTCAGTGGGACTACTCGGAACATCATTCAAGGCATATATAATGATGATGATTCACAAATTGTCTTCATTGATACGCCGGGAATTCATAAACCGCATAATAAACTGGGAACTTATCTAAATGAAAAAGCTTATATGATGATGGAGGACGTGGATTTACTTCTTTTTTTAGTCGATGTTCAAAAAGGTTTTGGTAAAGGCGATAAATTTATTTTAGATAAATTAAAAGAAGAAAATAAACCTATATTTCTCATCTTGAACAAAGTCGACGGCATTAAGCGTGAGAATCTTCTCGCTGTGATTAAAGAGTATAGTCAACTATATGATTTTAAAGAGATTATTCCACTATCAGCTCTCAAAGGTGATAATGTCAATGATTTGATTAAGACGATTAAAAAATATTTGAAAGAAGATATAAAATATTACGAAGATGATGTCATTACTAATGTCAGTCGCAACTTCTTAATTGCCGAATTGGTTCGCGAAAAGATCCTTAATTTGACTAGTAAAGAGGTACCGCATACCGTCAATTGTCTGGTTGAAAATTATGAAGATAAAGGTAATATTATTGATATAAGTGTTCTCATTGTTGTCGATCGGGATAATTTAAAAAAGATCATTATTGGTAAACAGGGACGAATGCTTAAGGAGATTGGCATTCAAGCTCGTCGGGATATTGAAGAATTTTTAGGAAAACAAGTCTTTTTAGAGACGCACGTCAAAACAATTGAAGATTGGCGTGATAAAGAAAAATATTTGATTGAATTTGGCTTAAAGGAGATGGATGAATGAAAGATTTAATGTTAAAGAAATGTCATAGTTGTGGGGCGATTGTCAAAGTAATCGACGATTGTCATTGCCAATGCAATTTTCAATGCTGTGGCGAAAAAATGATGGATGTTGTTGCTAATTCAGTTGATGCGGCCGTTGAAAAACACGTACCTAATTACGAGAGAGACGATGATAAATTAATTGTTAGAGTAAACCATGTCATGGAGGATGATCACTACATTGAATGGATTGGTCTACTTACTGAAAATACTGAAGAATACCATTATTTTAAACCCGGTGAAGAAGCAACGATAACATTTAATGATGTTAAAAATGGTGTTTTGTATTCATATTGTAATAAACACGGACTTTGGAAAAAAGAGTTATAAAATAATTGAGTTTTAAGCGAAGTTGTCAACCAAAAGAGGCACTTCCTTTTTTTTAATAAAATATATATAATAGAAGAGGAATTTGATAAAAAAGCATTAATAATATGAATAAATAATTATTTTTGTCATCAATATATAATAAAGGTGATTGACATGGATAATTATGAATTAGTTTGGAAACTTTTTAAAGAGACAGGCGATATAAAATATTATTTAATGGCTAAAAAATTAGAAGGTGATGTCGATGCCTCAAATCAAAAAAATACAGGGGATAGTCATAGGCGAGACCAATTATAGTGAATCCAGCAAAATTTTAAATGTTTTGACTAGGGATTATGGCATTATCGGTGTCATGTCCAAAGGATGTCGGCGTGTTAAAAGCAGTTTGCGAACGGTTAGTACTAAATTGATCTATGGTGATTTTAACGTCTATTATAAAGAAAATGGTTTATCGACATTGATCAGTGTTGATGTCATAAAATATTTTAAAAATATTATGACCGACATAGTCAAGATAAGTTATGCGACTTACTTACTCGAATTGACTAGTCAAGTATATAAACAGAATGCCGATATTGGTATTTACGATTTATTGATTGCGGCTCTAAATAAAATTGAAGATAATTTCGATCCTTTAATCATTACTAATATCATTGAATTAAAGTATTTAGATTATTTGGGAATTGGTATTAATGTGGACGGATGTAATATTTGTGGCAATACTACTGATATTGTGACGCTCAGCAGTAAAAGTGGAGGTTTTGTCTGTCGCGATTGCTACACCAATGAAAAAATTGTTAGTGATAAAACGATCAAAGTAATGCGTATGTTCTATTATGTCGATATTGCTAAAATATCTAAGTTAGAATTAGCTAATCAAACCGTTAAAGAGATTAGTGAATTCTTAGATGAATACTATGAATTGTATTCAGGATTATATTTAAAGAGTAAGAGCTTTTTAAATATGTTCAATAAAGAATAAAAAAAGTAATTAGGAAAAATTCTTAATTACTTTTTCTAATATGTCTAAAGCTATTTTTTGGGTTTTATCATCAATATCACGTGATGGATTATATTCAACTAAATCTAACGATTTGACGAGATCTTTATTTTTTATTATTTCGTCAGTTATTTTTTTGGCTTCAATAACTGATATACCTGAAATCGCTGGAACACTGACACCTGGTGCTAGTAAAGGATCGATGACATCTAAATCATAACTTATATGAACCCCGTTGGTTCCCTCGCTCGCTATTTTAAAAGCTTCTGCCATAACTCTTTCGGGACCTAATTTATGAATGTCGTCAGTAGTAAAGATTTTAATATTATCTTTGATGAGATTGGGCATTTCCCAGTCATCAATATCACGCCCACCAACAATGACCGTATTTTTATGATTATAAAAAGTGTCGTTATGAAATGTTGTCAGTTTGGAACAGAGCCCATTGATAGCCGCTAGTGGAAGACCATGAAGATTCCCGGTAATCGTCGTTTCAAAAGTGTTGTAGTCGCCATGGGCATCAATCCATATTATTCCCAAATTTCCTTCATTTTTAAGGGAAGCTAAAGCTGAGGCAATCGCAATCGAGTGATCACCACCAATAGTGATGGGAAACTCTTTTTTTTGTTTGATGTCATCAACTAGGTCATATAATTTCTTGTTAAAGTCATTTACTCCTAACAAATTCTTTTGCCGATTCTTAGGCTCGCGATCTTTAGGAATATCAAGTTTATCAACTTTATAAATAGCTATTTTACCAGCAAAAGGTCTGGTCAAAAGAGGAGGTCCTTCATTCGCTCCATCAATTTTAACACCTAAATCTTGATTGGCTTCAATTAGATCAATTTTCATAACTATCACCATTAATAATTATAATGTAAATTTTTGTATAATTCAACTTAAATACATTTTTTTTACATTACATAGTGTATAATTAGATATAGTGGAGGTGTGTTATGAAAAAGTTAAATGAACTATATGATTGTGATTATGACGTTAAGATTATGGGCATAAAAATCAATTCGAAAGAAGTTAAACCAGGGGACATCTTCGTCTGTACCAAGGGAGTGACAGCTGATCGGCATGATTTCATTGATAATGCGATTGAAAATGGTGCTGCTGCTATAGTAGTCAGTCGTGATGTCGGTGAAAAGAATGTTCCTATTATAAAGGTTGATGATACCAATAGCGAGTTACCTGAATTATGTCGGCGTTTCTACGATTATCCCGAAAAAAAATTACATATGATATCGGTAGGTGGAACCGATGGTAAAACTTCAACAGCTACTATAATTCAAGCTTTATTAGGAAGTAAGAATTGTGGTTACATTGGTACTAACGGTAGAAGTTGTAGTAAATTTTCGCGTGATACCAACAACACAACTCCAGATAGCGATAAGCTATATATGTATTTAGATGAATTTGTCGATGCTGGATGTCAATATGTTGTCATGGAAACTTCCAGTGAAGCCTTTTTTCGCAAGAGGTTAGATGGTATAACATATCAAACTGGGGTCATTACCAATATAACGAGTGAGCATTTAAATATTCACGGTACTTTTGAAAATTATCTAGATTGTAAGTGTCAACAATTTCGCCAAATCGCTGAAGATGGTAGTGCGATTTTTAATAAAGATGATCAGTATTATGAAAAAGTCCGGGCTAATTCTAATGCTAAATATAATTTGACTTATGGTTGTTCAAAGGATAATGATCTATACATAAAAAATTATAAAATAAGCCCAACTAAGACAAATGTCACCTTTGTCTATCAAAATAAAGAATACAACTTTGATAGTCCTTTGCTAGGCGAATTCAATGTTTATAATCTAGCAGCTGGGCTTTTGACGGTTTTATCGATGGGCAAGACGATCGAAGAAGTTTTACCAAATTTGCAAGATGTAAATGTATCTGGACGTCTTGATATGTTACCAAATATTGGTCAGAATTTTTATGTCATGGTCGATTATGCACATACACCAAATGGTATCGCTAATCTTTTGAAATTCGTTCATACTCTCGATATAAATCGCAGTATTGTCGTCATCGGTCAAGCTGGTGAAAGAGACTATTTAAAGCGACCAATCGTTGGAAAAACAGTCTGTGATAATGCTAGTTATGCCATCTTTTGTTATGAAGATCCAAGAAGTGAAGATCCAAAAGATATCATTGATATGATGGTTAAAGATATTTCTGATAAAACGAAGTATGAAATCGTTGTTGATCGGAGCGAAGCTATCAAAAGGGCTATTGATATAGCTGAAGAAAAAGATATCGTTTTGATACTAGGAAAAGGTAATGAAACATATGAGAAATTAAAGAATGAAGTCATTTATTTTAATGATGAAGAAGAAGCTATGAAGCATTTAAAGAGTCGAATGGAACGAGAAAAAGTTTCTGTATAGGTAGGGAGTTAGTATGAAAAATAAAAAGAAATGGTGGTTTTTAACACTAGCGGTTTTTCTTTTAATTATTGTTCTTGTTGGGTGCTTATTTATTTTTAAAGAAGATGAAGAAGAGAAAACAAACGAAAAAGAGGAAACGTATACGATGTATGTCAAGATTAATCCTCTGGTCAAATTAGTTTTTAAAGAACAATACACGTTATGTAAAGACGAAAACAATGCGGATATAGTATGCGGGGGAATTGATACCGAAGTCATTGGTTATGAACTACTCAATGATGATGCGAAAGATATCTATGATGATTTAAATTTCAAAGGAAAGACGATAGAAGAGGTTCTTCTCATATTATGTGATACCGCTAGAGATAACAAAGTTGGATTTAAAAGTTTAGAGATAACTAGCGATAGTAATGACTTGGATAGCGATAAATTATTTAAATACTTACAAGATAATTCTAGGTATGAAGATGAGGTTGAAATATATGTCAATTTCGAAGAATACATCGATGAAGATAAAATATTAGAAAATGAAGAAAAAACTGAAGAACAGACATATACTATAAAATTTGATAGTGATGGTGGTAACGAAATAGAAAATCAGAAAATAAACGCCAATGACAAAATTAAAGAACCAACTAAACCTACTAAAGATGGTTATACATTTGTTGAGTGGCAATTGGATGGTAAAAAATATGATTTTAATGCACCAGTAACTAAAGATATGACTTTGAAAGCAGTTTGGGAAAAGCAAAAGACTGATGATTATCCTAAACCAAGTACTAATAATAATACTGGTAAAGAAGAAAAGCCACAAGAAAATAAACCTAAAATTACTTCGACAATTTCGAAAATTAATTTAAACGAGAATATCATGATTGAAATATATTATCCGACAACGGCTTGCGGTTGGGACTTTTTCCCAACTAATTTGGAGAAAATTTTTCCTGAACACGTTCAATCGAAACATTTATATATAGATGATGGTTCGTATGGTTTAGCAAGAAGTGCTTATGAGGCCAAAGAAGACCAAATCGAGTATGATACTACCAAAGAAAATAACGCTGTCAATGAATTAAAGGTGATAGCTAATAAGAAAATACCAGGAATAGCCAACTTCCGGTATAGTTTTAATTCTCATCGTTTCTCTTATGATTATGAAGTGATTGGTATTGTTGATAGGGATACTTTTAAAGAATTAAATGATGCTTTAGATAAAAATAGTAATCAGATATATAACATCTTTAAGGATGCCTATGTTGTTTCAGGGCCTTGTGGTACTGGACCAGATAGTCCAACATTGCTAACTGAAGAGATATGTGAAAAATATAACCTTACTTGTGCTAGATGGTAGTTAGATAAACATCTGAAATCAATTTAGTTGACTTCAGATGTTTTTGTATTCTTAAGAGCTTTAATAATTAAAAGATTTTCCTTATCATTTAGAGACAATTTTGGTATAATAAGACAAGGTGGTATTTATGGAAATGTCGCATATCAGAAATTTCTCAATTATTGCACATATTGATCATGGTAAGAGTACTCTTGCTGATCGCATTTTAGAATTGACACATGCGGTTAGTGCACGCGAAGCTAAAGCCCAACTTTTAGACAGTATGGATTTAGAGCGCGAAAGAGGAATTACAATTAAGCTCAATACAGCTGCGTTACATTACACTTATAATGGTGAAGAATATAATTTGAATTTGATTGATACGCCTGGACATGTCGATTTCAGTTATGAAGTCAGTCGTAGTTTGGCAGCTTGTGAAGGAGCACTTTTGGTTGTTGATGCAGCTCAAGGAATTGAAGCTCAAACGCTAGCTAATCTCTATTTAGCTATGGAAAACGATTTGACGATTATTCCCGTCATTAATAAAATTGATTTACCAAATGCTGATATTCCAAAAGTTAAAAAGGAACTTCATGATTTGTTGGGGTTTAATGATGATGAAATCGTATTGACAAGTGCCAAAACAGGTGAAGGAGTAGAGCAGTTAATAAGAAAAATTGTCGAAGTTATTCCGTCACCAAAAGGTGATCGACACGACAAGTTACAAGCTTTAATCTTTGATAGCGTGTTTGATAGCTATCGCGGGGTCATCATATCAGCTCGGATTGTCAATGGAACTCTCCGTGTTGGTGACACTATTAAATTAATGGAGACCAATGCTCTTTTTGAAGTTGTTGAACTGATGGTCAATACGCCTAAAGAAGTCAAGAAACAAGAGCTATCCGCTGGTGAGGTTGGTTTCATTGCTGCTAGTATCAAAAACATATCGGATATCAAAGTCGGAGATACTATAACGAATGCGCTTGATCCAGCAAGTGAGCGGTTACCTGGATATAAACCGATGAAATCAATGGTTTTTTGTGGACTCTTTCCCATTGAATCCAATCGTTTTGAGGATTTGCGCGATGCTTTAAATAAATTAAAATTGAATGATGCCTCACTTGTCTTTGAACCAGAGACATCTAATGCTTTAGGTTTTGGTTTCCGTTGTGGTTTCTTAGGCCTTTTGCATATGGACATCATCAAAGAACGCATAACACGGGAATTTAATATTGAAATAATTACGACCGCCCCATCAGTTGTCTACGAAGCGGTCTTAACGAATGGAACGATTGAACTCGTTGATGCACCTAACAAGATGCCAGAACAGACAAAGATAAAAGAAGTCCGCGAGCCATATATTAAAACTAGTATTTTCACTCCAAGTGAATATATCGGTCCAATTATGGAATTATGTCAAGACAAACGTGGTAATTATATCAGTATGGAATACATTGATAGTACGCGTGTCAATATTCATTACGAATTGCCACTTTCAGAAATAGTTTATGATTTCTTTGATAAATTAAAATCTTATACCAAGGGGTATGCCTCTTTTGATTATGAATTAATTGGTTATCGCGCCAGCAATCTCGTCAAAATGGATATTCTTTTGAATGGTGATGTCATCGACGCTTTGAGTACGATTGTTCATAAAGATTTCAGTTACAATCGTGGCAAGAGTGTGGTTGAACATTTGAAAGACGCGATTCCTCGTCAGTTATTTGAAATCCCAATTCAAGCCGCTATCGGTAGCAAAATAATTGCGCGAAGCACGGTTAAAGCTTTGCGAAAAGATGTTTTAGCTAAATGTTATGGTGGTGATATCACCCGTAAAAGAAAACTTTTAGAGAAACAAAAAGAGGGAAAGAAAAAAATGAAACAAATAGGTAGCGTAGAATTACCACAGGAGGCCTTCATGAGCATTTTAGCCATGGATGATGAGTAGGAGGAAACAATGGCAAAGAATTTAAAAAATGATGAAGAAAGAGAACAAAGAGTTCTTTTAGTAGGCTCATTATTTAATGAGACAGGGATGTCAACCCGCCAATTAGCAATTTATATAACTGATAATTATTTTCCAATCAGTAACTGTACTGTCAGCAACTATTTAAAAAGATATTGTAAGTTAAAACCGGAAGAACTTGAAACAATCCAAGCTAAAATCGTGGGAAACACCCCTGATAGCTTGGATAAACAAGAAGTACGTGACCGCGTTGAAACCAATGTTAAACTATTTGAACAAGGTTATACCATTGAGGAAATCGCTAAAGCTACAGATAAGAATTATTGGTCTGTTTATCTAGATATTACAAGAAGAGCTAAGACGCTTAATCCTGAAAGATATGAAAACATCATCAAACCACAATTAAAAGCTAATAGTAATAATAATTTACAAAAGAAATAAATAGAATTAAAAAGATGAGAGATGAGTTAGCTTATAAGGAAAACTTCTAATTTACCTTTTATAAAAATAGTGTATAATGAAAGTATGAAGATACATAATATTGACTTATACTTTGAAACACTAAAAAAGAAAGGAGAACTTTTCGATGCGCAATTATCCCAAAATCATAAAAGAATTAAAACTTGGCCCTAATTTTAATAAGATTGCTGATGAAATGAATCGCAATGGCTTTGTCTTAAAATATCGAATTAATCAAGAGGAAGATTATGTCAGTTATGATCAATCCAATGGCGATATTGGTATTGTTTTACCAAATGTGGAACATAATGCTCATATCTACCTACCACAAAGACAAAAGAAACAACTAGAGGATTTAAACATTGCCTTAGAACCCGTCATAAAAGAAAAACACAAAATAACTAACCTTAAAATTGCCGGTAGTGTGGCTTGCTTTTTATCATCAACCTTTCTTTTAAAGAGATTATTGGCTAATTTAGTTGCCTTTGGGTCTGGATTTTGTGGCGGTTTGGCTTTCTTTGATAAAGTGAATGTCAATCAATTAAATGAATTATTAGAAATGGATACTTGGTTTTTAGATAATGCCAATACGGTTAGTCAAGAATTATCTTCAAATGAAAAACTTTATAAAAGATTGCATAGAGAGTCAAAAGATCTCTTAATGGCTGATGGCTCTATCAGTCTCAATAACATCGAAGATTTTCCGAAGAATGATTTAAAAAGAATTAGAAATGTCATTTCTAAAAATGAAAAAAAGAAAATTAAAAAAAGAAATAAAAATTTAAAGAAAATGAGGGGTATGTAATATGGGAGAATGTTTATCAGCATATGTACATATCCCTTTTTGTAAGCATATCTGTTCATATTGTGATTTTTGTAAAATGTTTTATGATGAGACAATGGTCAATGCCTATTTAGAAGCTTTGGATAAAGAAATTCAAGAAAGATATGATGGGGAAGTTCTAAAAACTGTTTATGTCGGTGGCGGAACGCCTTCTATTTTAAAAGGCTATCAATTAGACAAGTTATTTAATATTTTAAAAAAATTGAAACGAAATGGCGAATATGAATTTACTTTTGAATGTAATGTTTCAGATATTGATGAAGAACTTTTAAACATTTTGAAAAATAATGGTGTTAATCGTTTAAGTATTGGTGTTGAGACCATTAATGAGAAATTTTATAAATTCTTAAATAGATACAACGATAAGGAAGAAGTAATGACTAGGATTACTTTAGCAAAAAAATATTTTGACAATATCAATATTGATCTAATGTATGCTTTTCCTGGTGAAGCAATTGCCGATTTAGATACTGATTTATCTTTTTTTAAGGATTTAGATGTGCCTCACATATCCATCTATTCTTTAATTATTGAGAAGAATACTAAGTTATACATAGATAATGTTCAGCCAATTGATGAAGAATTAGATGCGGCGATGTACTATCACATTATCAAGTATTTAAAAGCTTTAGGGTATGATCATTATGAAATAAGTAATTTTGCCAAAAAAGGATATGAATCAAGACATAATTTGACTTATTGGAATAACGAAGAATATTATGGCTTTGGTCTATCGAGTGGTGGTTATGTTTCAAAAAAAAGATATACTAATACGCGGAGTTTAAATAATTATTTAAAGGGAAAATATATTTTAGAAGAAGAAGTTATGGATGTTCAAACAGATATGGAAAATGAAATGATTTTAGGTCTTCGTAAAATGAAAGGGATTAATAAAGATACTTTTTTTAGAAAATTTAATTCCCACGTTGAAGACAATTTTGATATAATGGAATTAGTTAAAAAGAATTTGTTAATAGACGATAATGGCTATATTTATATCAAAGAAGATAAGCTCTATTTATCCAATCAGATTCTTGTTAACTTCATCGGAGGTAGTAATGAATAAAGTAGCAGTATTTGAAAGAGAATTACAATATATTAAAAATCAATCTTATCGCAATGATGCAATGTATTTAATTGATAATTTGCCAGATTATTTTTTTGAGATTGAAGCAGCATCAACAGGAAAGTATCATCCACCTTATGCACAAGGTAATGGTGGTTTAGTGCGTCATACTAAAGCTGCCGTTCGAATTGCTTATGAACTGTTACAAGATGAAGCTATCGGTAATAAATACACCGCTGATGAAAAGGACTTAATGTTAATTGCTCTAATGCTTCATGATGGTTTGAAACTCGGTAAAGAACAAGCACGCTATACCAAGTTCGATCATCCATTATTAGTTGGTGAATTTATAAGAGAGAATAAAAAGAATTTAAATTTTAGTGATGAAGAAATAAAATTCTTATGTGATGTTATCGCATCGCATATGGGGCCATGGACAAAGGATTATGATGGTAATGAAGTGTTGCCTTATCCCAAAACAAAATATCAAAATTTTGTGCATATGTGTGATTTTCTAGCTAGTCGTAAATTTTTAATAGTCAATTTTGACGGAGATAATAATGTAATTGGTTAGGAGGTTATAAAATGTCAAAATGGGATGTAGAGTATATTAAATTATGTAAAAAAATCTTGGATGAGGGAATTGAAAAAGAAAATAGAACAGGTGTCAATACTATTGCGATACCTTCATATCATTTACAATTCGATTTGAATGAAGAATATCCAGTTCTAACGACTAAACAGTTATTTTTTAGACAAGCTATTTTAGAGATGCTTTGGATTTATCAGGCTCAATCTAATGATGTGCGTTGGTTAAAAGAGCGGGACGTTAATATTTGGAATGAATGGGAAATTGATGAAGATGGTATTTGGCGCGCTGAACAAATGGTTCCAGATGAAAATGGTCACTTAGTTAAAACCCAAGTTGAAAAAAATTTTGGTCCAGAATGGGCTCATACCATTGGAACAGCTTATGGGTGGATTGTCAACAAATATAAACTAATTGATAATTTACTTGATAAATTAAAGAATAACCCTAATGATCGACGAATGATTATGAGTTTGTGGCAAGATGAATATTTAAAAACAGCCGTTCTACCATCATGTGTATGGAGTAGTGAATGGGATGTAACTGATGGCAAATTAAATGCTTGGGTACACCAGAGAAGTTGTGATGTACCGTTAGGAGTTCCGTTTAATGTAACCCAATATGCCACTTTGCAATGCCTTCTTGCGCATGTTACAGGACTTGAGCCAGGAACGTTAGATTGGAGTATGAAAGATGCCCACATCTATGTCAATCAAATCGATGGTATCAAGGAACAAATTAGACGTTTTGATACGCAGGGTGATTTACCGGCTCCTGAATTATGGATTAATCCGGAAGTCGATGATTTCTTTAAAATAGATAATTCAAGGGATTTAAAAGATATAAAGATAAAAAAATATGAGCATATGGGACCTATTAGATTCCCAAAGGCGAGGTAATTATGACGTTATCAATCATTGCTGCCATTGGTCGCAATAATGAGCTTGGTAAAGATAATCAACTCATTTGGCATTTACCAGGCGACTTAAGATTTTTTAAAGAGACAACAATGGGAAAAACGATTGTGATGGGACATAATACTTTCTTATCTCTACCACGAAAATTAGTTAATCGCCATTACATCGTTTTAACTTCTAGGAATATTGAATTAGGTGAAGATATCCAAGTATTTCACAATATGGACGATATGCTTGATGAGATACAGTCCTATGATGATGAAGTTTTTGTCATTGGTGGTGCGAGCATCTATCGCCAATCTATTGATAAATGTGACAAGCTCTATTTGACGGAGATTGATGCCGAAGCCGAGGCCGATGTTTATTTTCCGACTTTTAATCACGACGATTATACTGAAGAACTTCTAGATCAACAAGAAGACCATGGAATTAAATATAAACATATGGTATATAGGAGGAAAAAATAATCATGGAACGTGGTAAATTAATAGTCATTGAAGGTACTGATTGTTCGGGGAAAGAAACCCAATCCAAGCTTCTTGAAGAAAAGCTAAAGAAAATGGGATATAAATGTTTTCGAATGGGTTTTCCCGATTATGAGAGCCCAACTGGTAAAATAATTGGTGGACCATTTTTAGGAAAACCAGAAATAAGTGCGTCTTTTTTTGAAGAAGGGGCAACTAACGTTGATCCTAAAGTGTCATGTCTATATTATGCAGCTGATCGCAAATACAATATAAACGAGACTTTAAAACTCTTAAATGATGGTTATTATGTCATATTAGATCGTTATACAACATCAAATATGGCCCATCAGGGATGTAAAATTGCTGATAAAGATGAACGTATCAATATGTATCAATGGATAGATCGTTTAGAATACTGGCTTCTAGGTCTTCCTAAACCTGATTTGACTATTTTCCTTCATGTACCATTTACAATATCATTAGAACTTCTAAAAAACCGCAATGGATTAATAGATGATAATGAAAAAGATCAAAACTATTTGCAACAAGCTGAACAAGCTTATGTCGAATTATCAGAATTATATAATTGGAGTAGATTAGAATGTACTCTTAATGGTAAAATGCGAAGTATTGAAGACATAAGTGAAGATGTTTTAAAGATTGTTTTAGAAAATAAAAAATACTAGAAATTCTAGTATTTTTCTTTTTCTTCATCCTTTATATCCATTTCGACGACATCACTAATAGTAGGACCAATATTGGAATAAGCATCAATCAAATCTAAAAGATCTTTATAATTGAATTCAACATTATCTAAATTGAGAACACGGTTTAATGAATGATCAAAGTTTCCTTGTCCACCAATGACATTATCAATAGTATTTTGTTGTCCTAGAACGATATCGTCAGCATCTAAATCTGTTAAATCAAATTCGTCAATTAAAGGATTATTTATATTATCAAAGGCATCAATGATTTCTAATTTATCATTATCTTCTTTATTTTCATCTATATGTGTATCTATATTTGTTTCAGTTGTTGTATCTTTTACATCATAAGCATTGATTTCTTCTGAGGCATTGTTTTCTTCATCAATCTGAATCTGTTGTTCTTTGTCTTTTTCTAGCGCTTTCTCTTTCTCTTTTTGTTTTTCTTCTTCAAGGAATTTTAAACGTTCAGCTTCAGTATCTTCAACCATGACTTTATTATCTTCATAAATAAAGAATTTAACGAAATCAACATCACTTGGATTTAAAGTCTTATTAAAATCTTTCTTAATTTCAACGACATCCAAAATTGAAGTGTCAAGGGTAGGTAAGTCAGTTTCGTCTGACTGGTCAATGTCAATTAGTTCAAGCTCATCATCAAAGACACCATCAAAGTCTTGCCAATCATCATCTTCATCCATTGTATCGAGATCCATATCTTCTGGTTTAAGTCCCATTTCTGACTTAATAGCATTATCTAGATCAACGTCAACATCAACAACTCGATATACTTCTTGGAAAGTTGTATAACCTGCTAAAACCTTTTGTAAGGCATCTTGAAGTAGGGTAGTCGTTTCACCGTTACCATAAACCTCTTGGCGCAATTGTTCTTTGTCAATGTTTTCATCAGATATTAAATCACGTAAATGCTCTGAAATGTATAGAACTTCATGAAGTGCCATTCGTCCAGTAAATCCCTGATGACATTCGCTACATCCAACAGGTTCATAAATCTCTTTAACTTTTTTATGTAAAATTCTTGCAAACATATATCGTTCGTATTTTGTTGTTCGTCGAAGACCTTTACATTTATTACAAAGGGTTCTTACTAATTTTTGCGAAATGATACCAGCTACAGAAGTAGCAAGCATATATCTTTCAACTCCCATATCAATTAAACGTTCAATAGTAGCAAGTGCATTATTTGTATGGATAGTTGACAATACTAAGTGCCCAGTAATAGAAGCACGTACAGCTATTTGGGCGGTTTCTTCGTCACGCATCTCTCCAATAAGAATGATATTTGGGTCTTGACGAAGAATAGATCTCAAGGCAGAAGCAAAGGTTAATCCAATGTCTGTATTGACTTGAACTTGGTTGATTCCCTCGATATTCATCTCTATTGGGTCTTCTACAGTAATTATATTTGTTTCCTCTTTATTGAGGACACTTAACATGGAATAAGTAGTAGTTGATTTACCAGATCCAGTAGCACCAGTAACTAGAATTATTCCGTTTGGTATTCCAAGCATCTTCTTAACTTTTTGTAAATTATTTTTAGAGAAACCTAATTCTTCTAAACCATTAAGACCTTTTTGGAAATCCAAAATACGGATAACACATTTTTCACCTTCATTTGTAGGGAGAATAGATACACGCATATCTAAATCACGTCCACCAATGCGTCCTTTGATAGCACCATCTTGTGGGAGACGTGTTTCAGTAATATTCATAGCGGCGATTAACTTAACTCTTGTAATAAGATTTCTTTCATATACTTTAGGAACTAATGAATGATTTTGTAAATCACCATCAATTCTCATACGAATCATTAATGCATCTTCAAGGGGGTCGAAGTGAATGTCACTAGCCCTATGTTGTGCAGCATATAAAATAATTTGATTGACGATGTCAACAATTGGCACCTTCACGAAATCATACTCTACCATATTTTTTGCCCCTTTTTAAACTTCCGTCTAGTATTTTATTCTAGTCTATTATATAATATCTTTAGAATATAATCAATAAAGGTAAGTGATTTTTTGTGAAAAAAAATAATGAAAAGGGGTTCCTTTTGGCTGAGGCCATTGTTGTAGGGGTTTTCGTTTTATCGTTATTTACATTCCTATTTGTTAACGTAGTTCCTTTGGTTGGTAAGTATGAAGAAGCTGAAAAGTATGATACTGTCGATGGGGTATATAATGCAAACTTAGTTCGCAATATGGTTTTAGAAGATGCTAATTGGAAAAATGTATTAGCTCTTGGTACAAATGATTATAAAATGTATTCAACTGAAGAATTTTGTAAAGCTTTAGCTAGCCCTAATTACTGTAAGACGTTGTTGAGCTCAACCTTCTTAAATGTTAAGCTCGTTTATGTTACTTGGTACCGAACAGCAAAAATAAAAACTAGTAGTAAAAATAATGTCGAGTTTGATCGTGCGGCTCGCGATTACATAGATAGTTTAGATGGCTTTACTCAGCCAGCTGGTAGTACTTATCAAAAATACCATCGACTTATCATCTATTTCAATGACGGTAGCTTTGCCAATGTTGAAGTAAAGATTAGTGAATAGAGGAGGATTTATGAAGAAATTGAATAATAAAGGTTTTACTATTGTTGAATTGACTCTCAGTTTTGTCTTTGTCTTTACTTTAGCTTTTTCGATGTATCAATTACTTTTTAATTATCGAATGAAACAAAACGAGGAATCTATTAAATCACAAATGTTAGATTATAAAAATCAAGTTACACTGGCTATTCAAAATGACATAAATGAAAAGAGTTTAAAAAAAATTGATTATTGCATGAATGGTAGCAGCGTTGTCAATCGGTGTTTAGTCTTATATTTCAATGATGGGACAAGCAAACAATTGGCAGTAGAGAAGGGATACACTACTTATGATGGCGAAGAATTTGAAATTAATTATATAAGCTATGGTGGAGTCATTTATCAATCATCTGATGCCATTCTTCTCGAATACCGGGCTAATTACATGTTATATAATACATATGAATCAAACCACCTCGAAAATGATAATGTCAAAATTTATCGCATATCCATTCCCATATACCATAATGATTTGAGCGATAATTATGGCATTGAAATCGTGGCTACAGCCTTTAATTATGATTATGAAGGATCTAGAGATGTTGTCGGTGATGGAACAATTACAAGTCCTGATGAAAATTTAAAAACAGCAGATGGTACAATATATAATGGCTATGTCACATCAACTAATAGACATATTGATTCTGATGTTAAAAATCAAACGATAATTGCCCGTGTCAAATTTGATAGTGCTAAAACGGGAACATTTCAACAATATTTTGGCAATTGGCAATTTGGTGGTGGTGGCCTATCTTTAGGTTCACGTAGTGATGTCGCAAGCAATAAAGCTTGTTTTGGAGCCCAAGTATCAAATAATAAATCGTATACCTCGACTTATACAGAAGTGTGTAGTTCAAGTGCTTTAAGCCCAAATAGATTTTATATCATTGCTGGTACTTTTGATAGTTCAGCTAAGACGATGAAAATATATGTTGATGGTGTTGAGAGTGGCAGTTTGACTTTAAGTGCTGATTCCGTTATTGATAAGTCTTCTATGTCCTTTGGTCTAGGTGGAAATCCTGGTGTTAATACTAGTAACTTATTCTATGGAACTATATCTAATGCCATTGTTTATAATACGACTTTGAATGGAACTGTTATTAGTAACTGTTTTAAGACAGCTATCGATACTGGTTGTGCTACGACTAATGGCATTAATGCCAATGCTAAAATCATCGATGAATCATTAATATATATAAAAAAATAGTTTAATTAATGAAAATCTTAAAGAGAACAAATACGAGAATTGAAGATAGAAATGCGTGAATTATGCGGGCAATCAGAAAATTCTTGTATTTTATTTTGCTTCCCATGATGACGCTACTAACCTGCATATGGACGCTAAAACCTCCAAATGAAAGAAAAAAAGTTATAAAAATAGTTTTAGTTAAAAGAGGCCAATTACTAGCGGAAACAAATTTAACGCCCTGTGTCATTTCCATTATTCCCTTTATGAACAAAGATAGATTTTCATCAAGAGGGAAAAGCTTATTTATGATGTTATTGAGTATTAAAAAAACGATGATGATGCCCAATAAAAGAATTAAAATATCAATGGTATTGTAAATAGAATCAGATAAGATTTTAATAAAGTTATTCTTATTGTGAATTCTTTTGTCATTCATAATGTTAATGGCACGTTTGATTGATATTTTTTCATGAGAAATCTGGTGATTTACGCGAAACATTATACCGATAATAAAATTACTGGTGAAATGAGCAATCAAAATAATTAGACCAGCATGATAGTTTTTAAGGAGGACACTACCTATGGTACCCAAAATGAAAAGTGGATTGGAAAAATGTGTGAATCTTATTAAATGATTGGCTTCTTGTTCGGTTATTAGACCATTGTTGAGTAATTGGACCGTATATTTTGGTCCGCTTGGGAAGCCAGATATGAGACTGCCGAGTAGGGGAAAACTACAATAACCGGATAAGCCAAAGATCGTCATTGTATTTTTAAATATCTCACTTAAAAATTCGATGAAACCATAATTGACAAGTAAATTAGCGATAATAAAAAAAGGAAATAATGACGGAAAAACATTATATACCCATATATTGATACCAAATAATACGGTATCAATAGTATCTTTAGGATATGTTAAAATCGATAGAAGAATTACAAATAGAATAGTGATGATGGCGATACTTTTTAATTTTGTTTTCATACCTGGCTCCCTTTTTGATATAATAAATTTAGGATGTGATATTGTGTTTAAGAAAATATATGAGAAATTTAAAACTTTTATATCAGAAAATTGTCGTGAATTGATTTTAATATTAGGATTTTATGTCTTTATGACATATCCCTTACCATATTTCATCTTAGTATCAGGAGGAACGATTGATGTCAGTGATCGCGTTGATATAACAGAAGAATATCAACAAAAGGGAAGTTTTAATCTCGCTTATGTCAATGAGTTGCGCGGGACATTACCAACGGTAATTTTAAGTCATATCATTCCTGATTGGACTCTTTATAAAGAAGAAGACTACGCTTTCGATGAAGATGAGAACACTGCCGAGATCGTTGCGCGTGATCGCTTTCTATTGAGCGAGTCTATGCAAAATGCTACTAAAGTGGCCTATGAAGCGGCTGATAAGGATTTTTCAATCAAGAATGAAGAGTACTACATATATTACGTCTATAATTTTGTCAAAGAGTATTCTCTTCTTCGCGTTGGTGATAAATTAATATCCTATGATGGAATGAATTTTGATGATATTGAAATTTATCGCGAATATGTACAAAATAAAGAAGTTGGTGATGAAATAGAAATAACTTTTGAAAGAAATGGTCAAAAAAAGGATACCATTCTTAAAGTATATGAAGAGGATGGTCAAAAATATACGGGATTTCAAATATTTCCTTTATTAGAATATGAGACTGATCCTGAGATTAAGTTTCATTTCAGTAAAAATGAGAGTGGTTCAAGTGGTGGATTGACCATAGCGCTTGCCATCTATAATAAATTGACGAAAGAAGATATCACCAATGGTTTAAAAATTGTTGGTACGGGAACTATTGATCAAAGTGGTACAGTTGGTGCAATTGGGGGAGTAGAATATAAATTAGCTGGAGCTGTTAAAGCTAAAGCTGATGTCTTTATCGTTCCGACTGGTGATAATTATGAAACGGTCAAAAATATTACAGCAGAAAAAGGCTACAAGATTAAAATTATTGAAGCTACCACTTTCCAACAGACGGTCAAAGATTTGCAGGAATATACCAAATCAGTTAAGTAAGTATATAAGAATTAATTAGAAAGAGACTAGTTCTCTTTTTTTGTCGAATAAAATGCTGTCTATTTGGACAAAATCACTAATATTATTTTTTAGGAGGCTCTTATGAATAGAAAAAATATTAGTGGTCTAAGTGATAAAGAAGTAATAAAGAATAGAGAAAAATATGGTTCTAATGATATAACTAGCAAGAGTAATAATACTTTCATTAGTCTATTAATAAATGCCTTAAAAGATCCTATTATTAAGATATTATTAATTGCTTTAGGAATAAAAGTTATCTTTTTATTCAAAGATTTTGACTGGTATGAAACAGTTGGTATTATGTTGGCCATTTTTATCGCCACGACGATATCAACGCTATCCGAGTATGGTAGTGAAAAAGCTTTTACAAAGATGCAGGAAGAAGCTAGTAAAATAAAGTGTCGTGTCTTGCGTAACAATAAGGTCGTTGAAATAAAGATAGATGAAGTAGTGGTCAACGATATAGTATTGTTGGCATCTGGTGATAAAGTACCAGCTGATGGCGTGATAATTAGTGGGGAAGTCAGTGTCGATGAATCTAGTCTCAATGGCGAATCCAAAGAGATATATAAAGAAGAAATTACGAATAACAATAATGTTCCCAGTGAAAAAAATAAATTGTATCGCGGAACGACTATTTATTCGAAAGAAGCAATTATGAAGGTTATGCAAGTTGGGGAGAATACCATTTATGGCAAATTGGCTAAAGAGTTACAAGAAGCGAAACCCGATAGTCCATTGAAATTGCGACTTACTAAATTAGCTGGTGTCATTAGTAAGATTGGCTACATCGGTTCTTTTCTCGTTTCCTTTTCTTATCTATTTTCTGTTATTGTGTTAAATAATAATTTTGATATGTCAAAAATAGTAGCGACTCTTACCGATTACCCTTATATGATCTCACAACTCTTATATGCTTTAACCCTATGTGTGACCATCATTGTCGTAGCGGTCCCAGAAGGTCTACCAATGATGATCACCTTGGTTTTGTCTTCAAATATGAAAAGAATGTTAAAGAATAATGTTTTAGTAAGGAAATTGACAGGAATTGAAACAGCCGGTAGTATCAATATTCTATTTACCGATAAGACGGGTACATTGACTTATGGTAATTTAGAAGTGACAAGTTTTATGAATGGTGATTTACGCGAGTATAAAAGTATAGCTGATTTTCCTAATAATAAATATTTAGAAATTGTCAAAAAGTCAATTATTTATAATAATTCTGCCACTTATGATCCTGAAAAAGATGAGGTAATTGGTGGTAATACAACGGATAAGAGCTTAATCAAATTTATAAGAGAAGAGAAAAAAGAAAACGTTAAAGTCCTTAAAACGATTCCTTTTAATAGTAAAAATAAGTATTCAGTCACCCAGATCAAGGATGATCAAGAGGTCATAAATTTAGTTAAAGGAGCTCCAGAAAAACTTTTAGATAAGTGTCATTACTTTTATGATTCACTCGGCAATAGAGTGCGCTTGACTAAACGGGAAAGAATTAATGCTGAGATTGAAAAAGCTACTAAAAAAGGGATAAGAGTATTATTGTTAGGAGTCAATAAATCAGAATTTATCAACGCTATCGATGAGTTAATTTTAGTGGGAATCGTTTTTATTAAAGATGAGGTTCGAAAAGAGACTAAAGAAGGAATTAATCTCGTCCGCGATGCTCATATTCAGACAGTTATGATCACTGGTGACAACAAAGAGACTGCTATGGCGATTGGCAAAGAGATAGGTCTCATCGAAAAAGATAGTGATTTAATCATCACGAGTAGTGATTTAGCCCGAATGGATGATGACGAAGTAAAGAGTATCTTGCCACGCTTACGCATCGTTGCACGCAGTCTTCCCAGTGATAAGAGTCGCCTCGTTCGAATTGCGCAAAGTATGAATCTGGTTGTGGGTATGACCGGAGATGGAGTTAACGATGCGCCTGCTTTAAAAAGAGCTGATGTCGGTTTTGCAATGGGAAGCGGAACAGAAGTGTCCAAAGAAGCTAGTGATATCGTCATTCTCGATGATAATTTCTTATCTATTTCTAAAGCTATTCTCTTTGGTAGAACTATTTTTAAAAGCATCCGCAAATTCATCATTGTCCAATTGACAATCAATATGTGTGCCATATCCTTATCAATCGTCGGACCATTTATTGGCATTGAGACACCAGTCACGGTCATTCAAATGCTCTGGGTCAATATGGTGATGGATACGCTAGCGGGCTTGGCTTTTGCTTATGAGCCACCTATTATCGAGTACATGCGAGAAATGCCTAAGAAAAAAGATGAAGCGATTATTAATAAATATATGGTTTCTGAAATACTTTTCACAGGCCTTTATTCAGCCATTCTTTGCATTTGTTTCTTAAAATTGCCTCTCATTCGGAACCTCTTTCGCCCTAGTATTGATGACATTTATCTCATGACCGCTTTTTTTGGCTTATTCATCTTTATTGATATCTTCAACAGTTTAAATGCGCGGACCAGTCGCCTTAATCTTTTAGCTAATATATGGCAGAACAAAGTATTTATCTTAATTATGACTTTCATCGTCTTCGTTCAAATCATTTTAATTTATTATGGTGGAGCTCTTTTTCGTACGAGTGGTCTCACTTTTAAAGAATTCATCATCATGTTAGTTTTTGCTAGTAGTGTTGTACCAATTGATTTTTTGCGAAAGCTCATTTATAAGAAACATAATCCAAACATGGGCGTCTAAAAGAAAACAATAAAAAAAATACCATTTTTAAAGTAAAGTGGTATAATAGTTAACATGGTGGTAAAAATGAATAGACGTGATGTAGATAGAGAAAAGATAAGTCCAATGATGCGACAATATCTAGATATTAAAGATAAATATAATGATACAATCATCTTTTACCGTTTAGGTGATTTCTATGAGATGTTTTTTGAAGACGCTATTATTGGAAGTCGAGAACTTGAACTGACGCTAACAGGACGGAATGCTGGTTTAGATGAAAGAGTTCCAATGTGTGGTGTTCCGCATCACGCCTATTTGTCATATCTTGATAAATTAGTTGAAAAAGGTTACAAAGTAGCTATTTGTGAACAGATGCAAGATCCTAAAGAAACGAAGGGAATGGTTGATCGCGAGGTAATTCAAGTGGTCACCAAAGGAACGCGACTCGACAGTTTCTTAAATGAGAAAGATAGTAATTATATCGGTAGTATCTATGATTTTGAATATTGTTATGGTTTGAGTTTTGCTGATATAACGACGGGTTACTTTTACACTTTGATCGTTGACCATGATGAAAATAAAATTGTTAAAGAGATTGTTAAACGGAATATTAGCGAAGTCATCGTTAACGATAAGATGGATAGAGAAATAATTAATACTCTTCGCAGTAATTATAATATCTTGATAACGATTACCGATGAATTATATGAAATGGATGATTATAAATTTGTCTATAAGAATGTAGCGGATATTAGAAGTGTTACTAGTATCAAGCATTTACTAGCTTATATCATCACGACGAAAAAAGGTGATTTATCGCATCTTCAAGAAGCTGAAGTGATCAATAGTGAAAAATATTTATCATTTGATGTCCATACGAAAAGAAATTTGGAATTGACGGAAACTTTGCGCAATAAAGATCGGATGTATTCTTTACTATGGTTACTCGATAAGACTAAGACGGCAATGGGAAGTCGCTTTTTAAAGTACAACATTGAGAATCCACTCACGGATATTGAAGAGATCAATCGTCGTTACAGCATCATTGAAAAATTATTAAATGAATTTATCTTAAAAGAAGATTTACAAAGAGAACTTGATCAAGTCTACGATTTGGAACGGTTAGCAGGGCGGATTTCTTATGGCAATTTGAACGCTCGCGATTTAATTCAATTAAAAAACTCTTTGCGAGTACTTCCTAATATCCAAAGGATTTTAAAAGATATCGATTATTCTAAAAATATTGAGACTCTTGATGAATTGTATCAATTACTTGAGAAATCGATTAATGAAGACGCCCCAGTAACGGTTAAAGAAGGGGGACTAATCAAGAGTGGATACAATGCGGAACTCGACGAGATTAAGGATATAGCAAGTGGATCTAAAGATTTCATTCTCAATTTTGAGAAAGAGGAACGGGAAAGAACCGGAATCAAGACATTAAAAGTTGGATATAACAAGGTCTTCGGTTATTATATTGAAGTGAGTAAAGGCAGTATTCCGTTAGTTAAAGAAGAGTGGGGGTATGATCGAAAACAGACTCTATCCAATTGTGAGCGTTTCATCACACCACTCTTAAAAGAAAAAGAGAATATTATTTTGGGAGCCGAAGAAAAAATCATCAATCTCGAATATAAATTATTTATGGATATTAGAGATGAGGTCAAAAAGTATATCGGTCGTCTTCAAAAAATTAGTAAAGTTATTGCGGAAGTGGATATGATGGCCGCTTTGACAACCGTCGCAGAAGAAAATGTTTATGTTAAGCCAACCATAACTTTAGAACGCAATATTTATATCAAAGATGGACGACATCCTGTCGTTGAAAAAGTCATTAAAGACGACTATGTACCGAACGATATCATTATGGATCAGAATACGGATATCCTATTGATAACGGGTCCTAATATGGCTGGTAAATCAACATATATGCGGCAACTCGCCATCATCGTCATCATGGCCCAAATCGGTTCGTTCGTGCCAGCCAAGAAATGTTCGATTCCCATCTTCGATAAAATTTTTACTCGTATTGGAGCGAGTGATGATTTAGTCAGTGGTGATTCAACTTTTATGGTAGAGATGAAAGAAGCTAACAATGCCATCAGTGAAGGGACAGAGAACAGCCTGATCCTTTTTGATGAATTAGGACGTGGAACAGCGACTTATGATGGTATGAGTCTTGCTCAAGCCATTCTTGAGTACATTCACGATAAGATTAGAGCAAAAACGCTCTTTTCGACACACTATCACGAATTGACGTCTTTAGCAGTTGATTTGCCAAGATTGAAAAATGTTCATGTCAGTGCTGTCGAAGAGCAAGGCGAGATAACCTTTTTACACCGCATCAAGAATGGGGCGGTCGACAAGAGTTATGGTATTCACGTTGCTGCTTTAGCTCACTTGCCAAAGAGCTTGATTGAACGAGCTACAGAGATATTAAATGTTTATGAAAATAAGACGAAAAAGAAAGAGACATTTACACAGACATCGCTATTCTTAAATTTAGATGAACAAAAAGAAGAACCGAAAGTGAGTGCAATCGAAGAACGATTAAACGAAATAGATCCTCTTCAAACAACACCACTTGAAGCTTTAAACATCCTTTATGAACTAAAGGAGGAGCAAAAAAAGAATACCTCTAAAAATTGACAGATCATCACAAAAATGTTAAAATAAATCCGATTTTTAAGGTGTTTTTATGAGAGGGTTTAAAAGATTTAAAGGCAATGTTAAAAAGGTGCTTAGCCTTATTCCTTTAGAAGAAAAACGATGGGTAGATTCTTATTCAATTGACAAGGAGCGCAAAGAGATTACAGTTTATTATGTCGATGGCCATATTGAATATGTTCCTTTAGAAGATTGGACTCAAGAAGAGATAGATGAAAAAATTTCAAATAGTTTAGCTGAAATAGGTGATGAGGCCAAAAAGACTAAAAAATTAAATAGATCATTCATCGCATACTCTTACGGAATAGCTACCGTTGTTGCAACTATGTTTGTATTAGCCGGTCTACCTCCTCTTGGAGTATTTTCATATTCCTATGGTGTCTTTTCGATCGTTAATATTCCTTATTTACGAGAGAATCTTGTGGCTAATATGATGTTGAAGCGATTAAAGATGGATAAATGGGTCTGTGAACATTCTGAAGAAACCAATCAAGTAATTAAGGAAGAGGTTGAAAATGTAGCCCAACCTAAGGAAGTTGATGCGACACATCTAATTCCCGTACCAACAAGTTACATCTATCCAGAGGGTAAGACACCATATTCACAAGAAATGTATGAGGACGGTATCAATCTAAATAATATTGCTGAACTTCAATATAACGAATTGAAAAAAATAAAGAAAAAAGTGTTAAAGAAGTCGAAATACTAAGTGTCATAAATTGACATTTTTTTCTTTTTGTGATAGTATATAAAACAGTTTTTTGGAAAGAGGGGGATTTGTATGGAAAATGATGAAATTTATCAAAAGGGGTTAAATGAAACTCATATGTTTCTAGCTGAAGTAACCTTTGAAGAATTCTTAGATTTAGGAAAAGGTTACCCAGATGACTTCTATTGTGTCTTTGTCAATCAAAGAACAGGAGCTTTAGAGGCAGCTGTTCCTGGGCGCTTTTCAATTAATAATGATAGGAGTAATATCTATGGTCTTGTCGATTCCGAATATTATGTACCAATGCAAAATATTGGTTTAAGGTATCCTTTAGCACTTGAGGCTGGTAAAAAAGTTTTTCATATTATTATGGATGGAAACCATCATATTATTGAATCACGAGAGATTGGTAATGAAGAACAGATGAGTTTAAATGATTTTGTTGACAAGGGAAAATCAAAAGTTATTTTTTTTAAACATACACCAAGAAAAACGGACTAACATTAAATAGTTAAACTCAAATTAGAATTAACAATTCGTTAATTCTTTTATTTAGAATAAAAGATTAATAGGGGGAAATATGACTAAAGAAGAAATAAATCGCATTGGTGAAATGCAAAAGGAATGGCGTAGTGATCGTTTACCAGATTATGATGATAACCTTTTCTATAAGTGTCAAAAAATTATGTTCGATTTAAAAATTAATGATCTATTGTTTGTCGGAAGTACTTTCCCGCAAAATCCCAATAATAAAGCAGGCAGTTTTTGGCAATTTTTAACAGATTTGGATTCACACTATCAATTGAATGGCAATATTTCTTTGGGATTACTCGATATGCTTTTTCAAAATGTACAGTTGCAGAAGGACTATGAAGGAGTATATAATTCGCTCAATTTTGTCAAAAATACTATTTATCGAAAGATGCAATATGGTGATAAAAGCGAATGTGATTCTTTGAGTTTATTGCGATCTTTAAAAATAAATAAAAAATATATTAATGAGCACTTAGGAATGAAAAATGTTTGCTTCCATTTAGATCAAGTTCGTTCTGGAATCCCTGATTGTCGCAGTTCTATTTCTAATGGTAGTATTTTTAGAGGAAAAAATAAGATTGGTAAATCTGTAACTATTGCTCAAGACTTTTTGACAGATGCCGTTGCGTTTACAACATTTTATAGTGAACTTGAAAATGAAGAGTACAAGGCTACTGAACGTTTATTATATGTTCCAAACGAAAAAATAAAAGTGAATAACTATCGTTATTGATAAAAGTACAGTTCGTAAAAAATGTCAAATGATGTGATAGAATTATAAGTAATTCTATCTTTTTATTTTATTTTTTTGTTGTTTAATGTATACTTTTATTAGAATAGGAGGTAGACATGGATATATTTTCATTAAATGTTATTGATGTTGTTATCGTTTTGCTCATCTTGTGTGCTGGTGTTGTTGGAATGAAGAGAGGGGTATTTAAGGAGTTAGTTATGACGGTTGGATATCTCATCTTGATAGTTGCTTCCCTCATCTTGAAAAATCCGGTTGCGGAATTCTTATCATTAAAATTACCATTCTTTGATTTCCCAGGAAAATTTCAAGGTTTAGTTGTTCTAAATATATTTTTATATCAACTCATTGCCTTTATTTTAGTTTTTGCAGTTTTAAGCATCATCTTCAATATCGTTTTAGCCATAACAAAGGGATTTGAAAAACTATTAAATTTGACAATCATACTTGGAGCTTTTTCAAAATTTCTTGGTCTAATTGTTGGTTTGATTAATGGCTATATATTAGTCTTCATCATGTGTGTTGTTTTATCTTATCCTTTCTTCAATCAATCCGTAATCGCTGAATCTAAGTTGCGAGATAAAATAGTAACTTCAACACCTGTACTCAGCCATATTGCGAAGGATATGAATGAGTCGATTGATGAAATTGTTGAATTGACTAAGACCGATATTGTTAATGATAAGGATAAGTTCAATACTCAAAGTATTGAGATAATGTTAAAAAATAAATTAATTACTGAAGAATACGTTCAAAAATTAGTTGATGCTGGTAAAATAACTTTATCTCAGTATTAATAGTTAAAAAATAAAGAGGTGAAAACTTCTTTTATTTTGTTTCAATATCTATTTTTTTGATGATTTTGTAATCAATTGATGATAATAAATTGATATCTGTAATAGGAATTAGAACGCGATATTTAACAGTGTCGGAATACTCCTTTTCTATGTCAAAAGCCCTTAGAGAATAATCAATATTTTTTTGGCTTTCATAACTGGTTATAAATTCTACTTCATAGCCGGTTACTAGGTTGGCAATATTTTTATCATCAAGGGTGAGAACGGCCGCTTTGGCATAAGCCCTAACAAGACCACCAGCTCCTAATTTGATCCCACCAAAATATCTGACGACGACACATAAAACATAATTGAGATCATTTTTTAATAGGACTTCCATAATGGGAACACCCGCAGTCCCACCTGGTTCACCATCATCACTTGATTTGCGATTATCGTTTATGATATAAGCATAACAGTAATGGGTTGCTTCACGATAATCCATTTTAATTTTATTAATTTTACTCTTAACTTCATCAACGGTTTTAACTTTAAACAATAGCGCGATAAAACGTGATTTGTTTATTTCAATTTCCGCTATATTGTCTTTTAAAATTGTACGCATATCATCACCACGATTAAATTTTATCAAATAATAAATAATAAGTAAAATTAAAACCTAGCAAAAAAACTATAAAAGTACTAAAATAATATTAGTTAACGGGAGGTCCTATGAAAAAAAGCGCTGGTATTTTAGTATATAAAAGAGAAAACGGAAAAATCAAAGTATTATTGTGTCATCCTGGTGGTCCATATTGGGAGAATACGGAGCTTCACAGTTGGGGAATTCCTAAAGGTGAAAGAGAAGTTGATGAGAAAATAATAGAAACCGCGGTTCGGGAATTCAAGGAAGAAACGAATCTTGGAATTGAAAAGAGCCGTTTAGAATTTCTCTATGCCAAAAAATTATCTAATCAAAAATTAGCGGTAATCTTTACGGTTGAAAAGGACCTCGATTTGCGTGACTGTAAGAGCAACACTTTTTCTTTAGAGTGGCCAAAAGATTCAGGAATCGTTAAAGAATATCCCGAAAATGATAAATATGCCTGGTTCGACATTGATGAAGCTAAAGACTATATTTTTCCTAAACAAGTTGTATTTTTAAATATGTTAAAAATCAGAGTATCAAGGTGATAATATGAGTGAAGAAACGCGAAATTATATAAAAGAAAAATTGAAATTGGTTCCTGAACTTCCAGGTTCCTATCAGATGAAAAATAGTGATGGTCTCATCATTTATGTCGGAAAAGCTAAGAATTTGAAACGACGCGTATCGAGTTATTTTAATAAGACGCAGACGGGAAAAACTCTGATGTTGGTCAATGATATAACTGATTTTGAATACATTGTTACTTCAACGGAACTAGAATCATTAATTCTAGAGATAACACTAATTAAGAAGTATAATCCAAAATATAATATTCTTTTAAAAGATGATAAGAGTTATCCCTATATTGAATTTACAAAGGAAAAATATCCTCGTTTAAAAATTGTTAGAAATATTAATCGAAAAAAGAATAAGAATCGCTTATATGGTCCATATCCCAATGTTTCAGCGGCTCGTAAAACGGTCAATATCATCAATCGTGTCTATCCTCTTCGCAAATGTGATAATTTAAAAAAAGAAGTTTGTCTTTACTATCACATCGGTGAATGTTTAGGTTATTGTGCGAAAAAGATTGATGATCAATATATGGAAAATATGTGTAATGAAATCACATCTTTCTTGAATGGTAATAGTGATGTCGTCAAGGAAAAACTTCAAAGACAAATGGCCAAAGCCAGTGCTGATATGAACTATGAACGAGCTTTAGAGATCCGCGATATGTTAAATGATATCGATATTACGCTTGCTAAGCAAAAGATCTCACTCAATACACGATACAATTTTGATGTCTTCAATTGCTTCCGTCATAATAACTATCTATCAGTAGAAGTATTTTTCATTCGTGAGGGCTTACTATTTGGTCGTCACGATCAGATCTTGACGGTCGTTGATCATGACGATGAAGCGTTGACGGAGTACATCATTAAATTTTATGAAAAAAACAATATTATGCCAAGAGAAATTATTGTTCCGGATTTTATCAATCGTGATATTTTGAGTGAATATTTAAATATAAAAGTCTCTTCACCAACTCGTGGTGATCTAAAAAAATTATTAGATCTAGCTAGTGAAAATGCTCAAATCAAATTAGAGGAGAAAGAAGAAACTTTGTCTAACAGTGAAAAGGCGCGGCACGAAGCACTTGACGATTTGCGAAAAATATTAAAGACAGATAAAGTGACCAGAATTGAAGCGTTTGATAACTCCCATCTCTTTGGCACATTTTATGTCGGTGGTATGGTTGTGTTTGATGACTTTTTACCCAATAAAAATTTATATCGAAAATTTAAGATTGACGCCAATGTCAAAGATGATTTAGGAGCGATGAAAGAAGTTTTATACCGGCGCTATTATCGCGTTTTAATGAACGAAGAAGAAAAGTGTGATTTGATTGTTGTCGATGGTGGCGAAAACCAAGTCAACGTCTGCAAAAAAATTATTGATGACTTTAAATTGGATATCAGAATTATTGGACTTAAAAAAAATGATAAACATCGCACCAGTTCATTAATTGATGAAAATTTAAATGAAATTCCCCTTGACCGTCATAGTAATCTTTTCCTCTTTTTGAGTAAGATTCAGGAAGAAGTTCACAATTATGCAATCAGTTACCATCGCCAAATTAAAAGCAAAGGTACTTTATCAAGTCTTCTCGATATGGTTGATGGCATAGGGGAAGTGCGAAAAAAAGAACTGTTGCGAAAGTTTGGGTCATTGAAGAAAATGAAAGAAGCTTCGCTTGAAGAATTGGAGAAAGTTTTAAATAAAGATGTTGCGAATAACTTGTATAACTATTTAAAATCTATTTAAAAAGAATGATTAATTTGTTATAATACTTTTATAAAATAAAAGAGGTGTGAATATGAAAAAAGAGAAGATTAAGGATTTTTTGAAAAATAATAAGAAGGGTGTCTTAATAGGTGTAGCTGTTATAATTATTTTATTAGTCGTTGGTATTATAATCTTATTAAACGTTGATAAAAAACCAGATGATGAGAAAAAACCAGGTAATGATAAGGTTATTTCCGATGAGGAAACGATTGAAGAAGAATATGGTTTTTCAAAAGAAGATGCCATTGAAGTTATTAAGAAAATATATTTGAGTGACAATTATGAGTTCTCTGCTGAAGCTCGTGAAGACAATATGTGGATTGTAACTGTAAAGAATATAGAGACTGGTTCCGAGACTAAATATGTTGTTGATCCAAACAATGGAACTCATCAAGAAATTTTTGAATCAGAAAGTGATGAATAATGAGTAAAGTTTTATTAATGGACCCGGATTTAGCTAATAAAATCGCCGCTGGAGAAGTCGTTGAAAAAGTTGTCAGTGTCGTTAAAGAATTAGTTGAAAACGCTATTGATGCTCAAGCAACGGAGATAAAAATTGAACTTGTTGATAGTGGTGTCAAGGAAATCATTGTTACTGATGATGGTATCGGTATGGATAAGGAAGATGCAGTTTTATGTTTTTCCCGCCACGCAACTAGTAAATTGAAGGCATTGGAAGATCTCTTCAATATCGAGAGTCTTGGATTTAGGGGTGAAGCTTTACCATCTATTGCTTCAGTCAGTAATACGACGCTTACGACAAATGATGGCAAAGAGACCACGAATGTAGTTATTGATGGTGGTAAAATTGTCAGTGTTAAAGCAAGTGATGCGCCTAAGGGTACTAAAATTCGTGTCAAAAATTTATTTTATAATACCCCGGTTCGATTAAAATATCTTAAAAATCTATATGTTGAACTAGCTAATGTCGTAGAATATGTCGATAAGATAGCACTATCTTATCCTAATATAAGATTTAGTCTATACAACAATGAAAAGAATCTTTTGAATACGGATGGCAGTGGTAATTTACTAAAAGTTATATCCAAAATATATGGTGTAGATGTTGCCAAAAAAATGATTCCCATTAGTGGTAGTAATGGAGATTATACGATTACAGGATTCATTTCATATCCGGAAAAAGCCCGTTCTAACCGCAATGCGATGACTACTTTTGTCAACAATCGTTTGATTCGTAATAATGATTTGAATAAGGTTATAACTGATGCATATCATACTTATATACCAGCTTCTAAATTTCCCATTGTCGTATTAAATATTGAGGTTGATCCTTTATTGATTGATATCAATATTCATCCGACCAAAATGGATATTAAGTTTTCTAAGATGGACACTTTAAAAGAATTATTGGAAAAGTTAATATTAGAAAAATTAGAACATCGCAATTTAATCCCTACTCTTGAAGCTAAAGAAGAAACAAAACGAGAAGAATCTTCAGAAATTTTAAAGAAAATTATCATTGCAAATGAGGAAACTTCCCAGGAAGAGGATAATAATTATAATAGACTCGAAGAAATGCAGTTGGATTTTGATGTCTGTGAGGAAGAAGTGCCACTCTATAATCCCAATGCCGTTGACGTTACTAAAAAGGAACGCATCAAAAAGATGTATCCAGTCGGTTTAGCTTTGGGAACTTATATTATCGCGGAAAATGAAGATGGTCTTTATATGATTGATCAACATGCCGCTGCCGAACGAATCAATTATGAAAAGTATTTGAAAAAAATGGGAACCCACGATAACCATATGCAGGACCTTTTAATACCATTGAAAATAGAGCTATCAAATACTGATTATTTGATATTGAAGGAAAAGATGGATAAGTTGCGCGATTTGAATTTTGAAATAGAAGAGTTTGGCATCAATACTATTTTGGTTCGTAGTCATCCCTATTGGTTACCCGAATATGCTTTAGAAGAAGCCATTCGTAAAATAATTGATATCGTCATCAGCGAAAAGGAATTTGATCCATATAAATTTACTGAAAAGATTGCGATAACATTAGCTTGTAAGATGAGTATTAAAGCTAATGATCACATTGAGATGGTAGCTATGGAAGATTTACTTGACCGGTTGCGCGAAACAGAAAATCCTTTTACGTGTCCGCACGGTAGACCAACTATTATTACGTATTCTAAATATGAGTTAGAAAAATTATTTATGAGAAGCATGGAGAAATGATGATGAAAATATTAGAATGTAAGAATTTAAAGAAATCGTTTGGGAAAAAACAAATTATTAAGGGTGTCAGTTTCGATTTGGAAGAGGGGGACATTCTCGGTTTTATCGGACCAAATGGTGCTGGTAAAACGACGACGATTAAACTTATTTTAGGATTACAAGGAATCGATGAAGGACAAGTGCTAATCAATGGCCATGACGTCGAAAAAGAATTTGTTCAAGCGATAGAACGCGTTGGAACCATTGTTGAAAATCCTGATATGTATATGTATTTGAGCGGTAAGAAAAACCTCTTATTGGCTTCAAGACTCTATAAAGATGTTGATTCTAAAAGAATTGATGAAGTAGTAAAGACCGTTGGCTTAGAAAAGCGCATCGATGATAAGGTCAATAAATATTCGCTTGGAATGCGTCAAAGATTAGGGATTGCCCAAGCAATTTTACATCGACCTAATCTGTTAATACTTGATGAACCGACAAATGGTTTAGATCCAGAAGGTATAATGGAATTGCGCCAATTGCTAAAGAAATTAGCCAAGGAAGAAAAAATGGCTATTTTGATATCGAGTCATAATCTTTTTGAATTGGAAAGCTTTTGTAATAAAGTGTGCATCATTCAAAATGGGGAAATAATTGAACAGAGCAGTATTAAAGAATTAAAGAAAAAGATGAGTAATTCTTTATACCATTTCTATGTCAGTTCAACTGAAAAATTGGATAAAGAGTTTAAAGATATTAATATTTTAAATGAATTTAATTTTGAAATAAAGATTACTAAAGATGAAGTTACTGAAACAATTTCTAAACTTATTGCTAAAAAGATTGATATCTATGCTGTCTATCCAAAAACGGTGTCTTTGGAAGAAGTGTTTATGAAAAAGACAGGGGGTAATGTAATTGATTAATTTGATTCGGAATGAACTATATAAAATTTTCCATAAAAAAGGTATTTACATTACTTTATTAGTTGTCGTAGCTTATTCCTTTTTAACGAACTTTATCTATAATTTAGACTTGATCAATAGTGAGTCTTTTGAAGGTATAGCTAGTAAAGTTGATGATTCTCTTCTAGCGACATATGAAGATGAAGGAAATGTTAAAAATGAAGAGTATGTCGGTTTTAAAGCCAGCAGTTTAGTTCACGAATATTCCAGCAGTTTGCCTAAAGGCTCTTGGCAGCGATATGTCCTCATCAATGCTGAAGATGAATATTATGACCAAATCTATGATTTTTATTACAAGATAGTTGCCTATGAAGTTCAATTGACTAACGACGAAGAAGAGTATCAAAAAGCGAAAAGCGAAAAAGATAGCTTTATAACGCGCTTTGAACAGATGTCATGGCAAGAATACGTTAAAGAAAGAAAAGCTAAATTAGAAAGTATGCAAGATTCAGCAGGGGATCAATTGTTTTATATTCAAGCACAAATTGAAGGTTTAGACTTGCGCCTTAAATATGAAATTGATTTCTCAAACAATACTCGGAACGACTATATCAATAGTTATGTTAGCAATCGTGCTTATATTCTTGAAAATGCGGATAAGGATAAATTAGAGGAATATGATAAGAAACAGTTGGATGAATCAGAAGCACAAATCAGTGAAATATTATATCGTTTTGAAAATGATATCAAAGATTATCCAATGAATTCTAATAATGGTATTATTGAAAACTTCTACAACGAATATTTTATAATGATTTTAATCATCATCATAATTGTAGCTGGAAGTATTGTAAGTGAGGAGTTCTCCAAAGGAACGATTAAATTGTTGTTAGTCAAACCTTATTCAAGAACAAAGATTTTACTAAGTAAATATATAACCGCCATTCTAATGGTTTTCTTCGCCATAGTGACTGTTTTAGGAATTCAATTGATAGTAGGTGGTATTTTCTTCGGTTATGATACTTTGGCCATTCCGAAATTAGTTTACAATTTTACGACAAAAACAATCCTGGAAATGAATGTCTTCAAATATTTCTTATATAATACGATAGCCGTCTTACCACAATTGATTTTACTCACAACCCTTGCTTTTTCTATAAGTACGATCTCTTTAAGTACTTCTCTAGCCAATACCTTGACAATCGTTGGAAGTCTAGCTGGTGATATAATCAATTCGATTGCTGTATCTTATGAAATAAATATCCTAAAGTTATTTGTGACTCTCAACTGGGATTTTACACCATATCTATTCGGTGGTAGTTCACCATATTTGGGAATAACACTACCATTCTCAATCGTCGTCTGTCTCGTTTATTGGTTAATAATGCTTATTGTTACCATAATCGTATTTAAAAGGCGAAACATAAAAAATATTTAGTGTTGAAATGTAATCTAGTAGATTGTTTTTGAAACAATTTAATGATTACATTTTTATTTATGTTTTATTTTATCTTTTAAAAAGAATGTGTTAAGATATCTTTAAGAGGTTGATATTGATGATTGTTGTCATAGTTGGGCCAACTGGAGTTGGGAAAACAAAGCTTAGTGTCGAGCTAGCCAAAAAGATAAATGCCGAAATAATTAATTGTGATTCGATGCAAGTCTATAAAGATTTAAATATTGGAACCGCTAAAGTCACAGCTGAAGAAAAAGAGAACATTCCCCATCATTTGTTAGACATTGTTGATCCGCGTGAACTCTATACAGTTTTTGATTACCAACGCGATTGCCGTAAAATGATTGCGGAGTTACAAGCCAAAAAAAAGAATATCATCATTGTCGGTGGTACTGGTTTATATGTCAAGGCTACTCTATATGATTATCGGTTTGAAGAAGAGAC
>CANROW010000012.1 GCA_947632345.1 uncultured Bacilli bacterium
GAGGTAGCATTATTGTTCATACTGTTTATGGCGAAGGATCTAAATTTACGGTAACTCTTGATCAAAGAATTGATAATGTTGATTTGAAGGAAGAAATTGTTGTTTCTGATACAATTGATTTAACTAATAAACGCCTTTTAGTAGTTGATGATAATCCATTGAATCTTAAAGTCGCTACTAAACTTTTGCAAAGGTATAATGCTACTGTTGAATGCTGTGATAGTGGTTTTGCTTGTGTTGATAAAATAAATGCTGGTGAAAAGTATGACCTTATTTTAATGGATGATATGATGCCTAAAATGAGTGGTACTGAAACTTTTAAGAAATTAAAAGAAATATCATCTTTCAACATGCCGGTTATTGTTTTGACAGCTAATGCAATAACGGGTATGCGCGAGAAATATCTTGGTGATGGTTTTACTGATTATTTATCTAAACCAATTGAAAAAGAAGCAATGATTAAGTGCTTTAATCGAATATTTAGAAATGTTAAAGATAATACACCTACAATTGAGACTAAGACTCCTGTAGATGCAGAGACTGTTTCAAATCCTAGTGATGAGTCCACTACCCAAGCGGAAGTAGCAGTTGTCGAAGAAAAACCATCAAATGATAATCATCATACTAAAGAATTCCTTGAATCTAATAGTATTGATGTCAATCATGGACTAGAGCTTTTAGGTGATATGGATTTATATGATGATACAATGAATGAATTTGTTAAAGAAATAGATGAGCGATTACCTAAACTAAAAGAATTTAAAGATAATGGTGATATGCCAAATTATGCAATAATTGTTCACGCTATTAAGAGTGACTGTAAGTATTTAGGTATTATGTCTTTAGCTGATTTAGCTTATGAACATGAATTAAAGAGTAAAGCTAATGATGTAGATTATGTTAATAATAACTACGAGAATCTTATTGATAATATTAATAAATATGTCATAATATGTAAACAATATTTAGGAAAGGATTGATTATCCTTTCTTTTTGTTTTTATAATTAAAGTGGTGATAATATGGCAATGGGTGAAAGTAGATATGTTAATATGTTGCTGCGATTTATTGATGATGAAAGTAAAATTGATATGGAAAATTTTTTTCTAAATAGCTTGATGAATAATTATGAAGAATTTACGGATCCAAATTATGCACAAGCATTATTTACTACTTCTAATAATTTATCTGAAGATGAATTAATGTCCTTAAGACAATATTCTGGAACTGATTTTAGTCATATTAATGCAGCATTGAGAGATACTTGGACTTATGAAGAAAATGGTAATATCGCTAATAAACAAAGATATGAAGAATCCGGTCGCAATATATCAGAAATTATTTCTACTCATCCTACTTATTGTGGTAATTTTAAAGCATATCGGGGAGTCAGTATTGAATACTTTAAAGATTATGGGATAACTTCTTTAGAGGATTTAGAAGCTATGCAAGGAAAATTTATGTTTGATAGAGGTTTTGTCAGTACGTCCTTAATAGAAAAAGATTGTTTTTTTCAAAAAGAAAACACACTAGGAATGAATTATAATGTTAAGATAGAATATTTAATTCCTGATAGTTTTGGGGATGGTATGTATCTTGGAAATAATGCCAGTTCATCATATAACCCTGAGCAAAGTGAATATTTAATAAATGCTGGTAATATGTCTAGGGTAGCTAATGTTAAAATTGAGGGAAACACAGCTATTTTAACAGCCGTTATGATACCTAAAACAATATATGATAAATATTATAAGAATCAAAATCAAAGTCAATACTAAAAAACGACTTTGTTATTGACAAATTGTTAATATCATGGTATAATTACAAACATGTCAAGGGGAGTAGTTGATATAAATCTTTGATTTATATATGTATTGCGACATTTCGAGATTTATATCCGCAATACGTCAACATTTTGTTGTAACAAGACTTTACATTAAGTGAAGTCTTGTTTTTTTAATTCCTAAAATTATTTGATGAGGCTTCATTAGTGTGAAGAATCCTCTAACAAATATATTTTAGGAGGAAAAGAAAATGGAAGAAAAAAATTATTCCAAAGTTGACGTACTTACTTACGTATCAGAAAAAATTAAAGAAGGGAGTTTAGAGTTTAGAGAAGCTGTTAAGTTTAGAAGAATTTATGCTGTTCAAGGTAATACTAACGACTATGTTCAAACTGTTTTAGCTGATGGTACTGTTGAGACTGAACCACGTATGGTTGGTATTGATGAAAAAACTGGCGAAGCTAATTGGGTTGTTAAAAATGTTTGTGGACCAGAACAATGGGTTATTTCTGATTCTGTCTTTAAAAGAAAATATGAAGTAGAAGATGAACAAGCTGGAGTATATAAACCTAAGGGAAAACCTATGCTTGCTGCTCAAGTTTCTGAAGACATTGAAATTACTCCACCAATGTGGGGAGGAGACATCCAAAGAGTTAATGCTGGTGGTTTCTTACTAATGGATCCAACAAACCCAACAGATATTTATGCTATTGGTGAAACTGAATTTCATGATACTTATACTTTTACAGGTTCAGAAAAACAAAAAAAATTATCTTAATAAATGTGTAATTACGATAAAATATGCGATTATAACTTAAAAAATATGATAGAATTTTTATGGAGGATAAACAATGGAATTAATGTTTAAAAACGATTTTTATAGAAATAAAGCTTTTAATTTTGAAGAAACAGAAGAAAATAATCATACTGTATACGATGCTTTCTTTGTCTTAATTAGTGATATTGATAAAAAAGATCTAGATAATTTGTGCCGATTGATTATGGAATATCATTCTGATAAAAATCTAACCTTCGACGAAGTTTACGCTATTACGCAAGGACAGAGTATTCCTGGTAAATTGAGTTGTGACGATTTAACTAAAAAAGTGGTGTATACGCTAGCTACATATTGTATTGAGAATGGTGTTCACTTAGGAAATAATACTATCATGGAAGGAAAAATTAACACTTCTTCTTGGCTAAGTCATTCACTTTTTGAATCTATTTTATGTGGACAATTGGCCAAAGCTGTTGGGCTAGATTCGAATAAAGCAAAAATATTAGGACTTTTGCATGATATTGGAAGAAAACAAACTCATGATTTTAGTCATACAATACGTGGGTATGAAATGTTGGTTGATCAAGGTAGGGAAGATGAAGCTATTGCCTGCTTAACACATTCTTTTTTGGCTGGTGGACGTTGTTCATCAAATGAACAAGCTGAACCAGGATTTTATGTAGATGATGAAGGAATACCACATTTTGCTCCAGAGTCCAAAAAAGATGATGTGACTTTGTTTTTGGAAAATTACCAATATACAGATTATGATTTAATTTTAAATATTGCTGATTTGATGGCAACAGATAAAGGAATTGTCTCTCCATTGGAGAGAATTATTGATATAGCATCTAGAAGAAAATCTTTTGATCCAGTAAATAGAGGCTTCTTTCTTGCTGAATTAACTAATCATTTAAATGCTTTCCGGATGCAAATGCAAGGTGAAAATCCTAATGGTTTGGTTGAAATAAGAGCTAGTAGAAATGTTATCTTAGAAGATTTAAATAATTCTTTTGCTGAAGCTTCTACAAAATTTTTTGATGCATATAGAGAATCTTATCCTAATAATAAAGAAGAATCTAAAAAAATGTACATGTAGTATAAATTGATAAACATATTTATTGTAAAAAATCGGTTAAAAGTTATACAGAATTTGTAAAGGATGATGAAAATCATCCTTTTTACGTGAAAAAAATAGTGAGATGTGATTTACATCTACACTATCGTAATTATTTGCATTTTTATAGATCTATGTCAACATCTTGTCTTTTACTTTCTTCAGCTTCAAAGAAATCTCTTTTGGTTATTCTTTTCATCCCCGCTACAATCTTATCAGGAAACGTTACGATAGATTGGTTAAGAATTGAGACATTAGAGTTATACATTCTTCTAGCCGCTTGTAAGTGTTCCTCAACATCGGAGATTGCCTGTTGTAATGTTTTATAGTTTTCACTTGACCTCAATTCTGGATAGTTTTCTGCAAGTAATTTAATTTGATCTAAATTATGATTCATTTTATCATTAGCTTCACTTTTTTCTTCAATGGACATATTATTTCGCAATTTAACTATTTCAAATAATATCTCTTTTTCATGGCGGGCATAGTCTTTAACAACATTCATCATTTTAGTTAATACATCGTATCTCTTTGTAAGTGCTACATCAATTCCAGAATTAGCTTCATCGATTTTAATAATGGCACGATTAAGTCTATTAGATACAGAAATGTACCATATGATAAATGCAATTAGTAATACTATTAATGCAATTAATAACAACATATATGGCATAAAACTACACCTCCTTTCTAAAAATGATTTTACCTAATTGTAAATCCTTGATAAATTTAAAAATATCATCTGCCTCTTTTATTATACAAAATTTATTGATTTCTACATCTATTTTTTTGAAAGAATTACTGCAAATTCAATAAAGATTTAAATTTATCCAAAACAATTATTATGAAAGAAGTTATACCTGTTAAAAATGTAACAAAATCAAGAAGGATAAACTCTTTATAATTAATATAGCATAATTTAAATTTTTGCTGAATTTAAAATAATTATGTTTTACAAATCTAATGTCAATATTGCTATTCATAGTCAGTTAAATTATAATAAGTGTAGGTGACAATAAATATGTGGTATTATTTCTGTCAATACATATTAGCCGTAGTAGTCTTTAATGCAACTACTCTGATTTCTTCTCTATTGGGAGGAATTAATGTTTTAGGATATATTCCTACAATGTTTGAATTGGGAAATAATTTCGTTTTGGCTTATATACCAATTTGTTATTTATTGGTAAAATTACAAATCATTAGAAAAGTAGAAATCCGCAAAGATTTAAATTATAATCAGATAAAAAGCAAATTAATGATTGCTTGTTCTATTTTTAACATTTTATTTATGTATTTGTATGACAAAATTAATAACTATAATGGATTTAGCCCGCTTGAGTTAACATTTTTTGTCGGATTTACCATCTTGTTCATTTATATTTTAAATCCTACAAATGTAAAAGATAAAGATATAATGGATAATGAAATAAAAAAATACTATGAAAATAAAAAATAATAAATTATTTCAAAAAGGATAAAACTCTTATTAAGGAGTCGTGGTAAGTATTATGATTAGCAAAAAGATTCCCAATTTTTTTATATATGTAATTTTAGTTATTTTAGGAGTAATATTTCTAACGGTTTGGCTAAAAAATGCTATTCTTTTTGGTATTGCTTCACTTGTAATCATTTATTTCATAGCGAAGAAATCAAAGTCAAAAAGATTTGGTATTTATCTCTTCATGTTGGCTTTTGTCTTGCGACTATTTGCTGTATGCTTATTAAAAACGCCAATTGAATATGACTTCAAGCATTTATATGATGCCTCATTAAAATTATTAAATGGCGATTTAAGTTACAATCAAAATAGTTATTTTATTATGTGGGGATATCAAATTGGTCAAGTATTATATCAAACTTTATTATTAAAGATATGTAATAGTGTATTTTTTTTGAAATTTGTCAACTGCTTAATCTCATCCGGGATTGTTGTTTTAATTTATCATATAACTAAAGAATTTTTAAGCGAAACAACTTCTAAGATAGTAAGTCTTTTATATTGTATATATATATTTCCTCTATTATTCAATTCAGTATTATCAAATCAAATTTTATCGACATTTTTAATTTATTTGGCGATATACATAATGTTTGGTCAAAAATTTAATAATTGGAAGAATGTATATAGGTATTTAGTTATAGGGTGTTTACTTTCTATATCTAATATAATTAGACCGGAAGGTATTGTTTCTATAGCAGCAATCATCATATTTTTTATTTATGGACTCACGAAAAAGAATTATAAACAGAGCATCAAGAAAGTTTTATTAATTTTAATTCCTTATTATGCCATTTTTTTACTCGTATCTAATATTTTAATCGTGACCAATATTAGTCCTAGTGGTTTAGTTAATAAAGATCCTTTATGGAAGTTTGTCCTAGGGTTCAATCACGAAAGTGTTGGTGCTTATGCTGCGAGCGATGAATATGCTGTTGGAAATCGCGAAATAGAGATGGAACTTATCAAGGATAGAACGATTAAAAGCATTGATAAATTACCAATGCTATTTCTAAAAAAGACACGGAATTTTTGGTTTTCTTCAGATATATATTGGTCCAATAATTATTTAGATAATAAAAATGTAGTAGTATTTGGTCATACTATACCAGGAACTTCTATCAATCAATTTTTAATCAGTTATAATAGTTGCATATATTTTACTATGTATCTTTGCCTTTTTGTAGGATTGTTTAAAAATTGCAAGAGAAAAAAGAACGATATCATTACTTATTTATCTATTTTTGTATCAGTAAACATAGGTGTTTATTTATTAGTTGAAATTATGCCAAGGTATGCGTATTGCGCTTCCGTTTCGCTCTTTATACTGAGCGGTTTAGGAATAGAGTATCTATTGAATGTCTTTTCTAAAATCAAAAAGAGTGAATGATAAATACTAAAAAGAGGCATTTGCCTCTTTTATTGTGTAATTTTTCTTAAGATTTCATTAAAAGTTTTACTATCATAGACGCCATTAAACTGTTCACTCTTTTGACCATAAGCATATATGGGAATTCTATCAGCTGTGTGGTATGTACTACTAAAATTAATTCCTGCTCGTTTAGCCATTACTTCTAAAACAGCAGTCTTTAATGCTTGGGTATCACCTAAAGTGATATTATCATATGTCTGCTCAAAAGTATTTGTTTCGTCTGGTTGAATATTATAGTTGATATTTAAATAATCGAGCATTTCGGTATATGAAATATTATTATTTATCATTTCTTGCGCATATGTGATTAAGTGTTCGTAACTATGCTTTTGTTCTTGTAACCTTTCTAGAAATAAAGAGTGATTTGTATTTTCGGTTCCTAAAGTCAACCCACCTGTTTCGTGATCACCAGTAACGATTATAAGAGTTTCCTCTGGATGTTTTTTGGCAAACTCTAAAGCCACGTTAACTGCTGAATTCAATTCTTGAACTTCGGAAATGACACTTCGAGCGTCATTGTTATGACCAGCCATATCAATCAATCCTGATTCAGCCATTATGAAGAAACCTTTATCGTTATCAAGCGCTTCAATTCCTTTTTCAACATAAGAAGCTAAATTGAATTCGGTTTTATCATCTAAAGCAATTGGTAAAAATCCTTCACTATTAGTAGTTGGGCTGATGATAATATTTTTTTTATTCTTATCAATATTGTTAAATAAATTTACATCATTGATGATGTTGTAGCCTTTCTCTTTAGCCTTTGTTTGCACATGCTCATCGTCCATTCCAAAGACTGTTCCTCCAGCAAAATAATCAAATCCACTGTTAAATAAGTCGTTTGCAATATCCTCATAGTTTAATCTACTACTGCTATTTGCATAGAAAGCAGCTGGCGTTGCGTGTGTTAAAGACATCGTTGTAATTATGCCAATTTTTTTGCCCTGTTTGTTTAATTCATAAGTAAGAGGTGTAATATCTTGACCTTTCATATCGACATTAACAGCACCATTATAGGTAAGAATACCAGTTGCTAAAGCAGTTGCTGATGCAGCGGAATCTGGTATGTAATTATCATTTGAATAGTTTTTGCGTAGTCCAATTGTTTTAAATTGTGTGAATGAAAGTAATTCTTGTTCATCAAATTTTTTATTTTGAATACTATTTTGATATATTTCAGTCAATTCAACTTGAGCACTAGACATTCCGTCTCCAATGAAAAGAAAAATATATTTTGGGTTTTGATAGAGCTGCTTGCTACCTTGATTATTTTTAAATATGAAATATCCCATCGTACTTACTACAACTAAAACCAGACATAATAAAAAAGTAATAAGGATTTTTTCAACATTAATTTTTTTTGTATTATTCATTTTTTCACTATCCTTCTATTATAATATTATATATTATTATTTAATCTTTTAAAAGATTAAACATTCTATGAATAATGTCGTAAGTTTTTTGATTTATGATATAATAAAAGCAAATAGGAGGTCTTTATGAAATTGAGAAGTTTATTAGATACTTATGATGTCATGAAAGTAGTCAATAAACAAGCAAATCTTGAGTTTTGTGATTTAATAGATAATTTGATGACTCGGGAAGAAATTATTGAGGCTGATGAAGATGATTGTGTCAGAGTACTAAATTTGATTCAAGAGACATACAATCATTCTCAATATGGTGAAAGAGTACTTGAATATTTAAATAAATATAACGATTTAGATGCCAAAAAAATTATTTCTCAAATGGATATAGAAGCTTTTTCTTGTGCTAATCAAAGCCTATTTAAATGTTTGAATAGAGATGAATTTTTAGATAAATTATGTACTTCTGATGATTATCAAACCGTTTATGAGTTGATTAGAGAATATTATAAAGAAGAAAGTAATGGCAACCATGTCGGATTTGTGGCAGTATATCAAGGTTCAATTGAAAATACTTTTATAGAATATGTCGATCGCAAGAGAAAGGATCCCCAAAATGATCATTTTGTTGAGAATATGTTGTGTGGAATATACGATATTGATGACGTATATGATTACGATGAAAATATGCTTGATGATAATATCGTCGAGAAATTATTGGCATATGATTTAGATTTGGATTGGAACTATAGTAGCAAATCTGGTTGGGATTATACTTTAAGAGATTTATTGGCTGTTTCACTTTATAATCCCAAACTGGTGAAGATTTTTCTGGATAAAATTGCCGGAACGGGATATACAAAATTTTATGGTGAATTTGGCGAAGAATCAGTAGACTTATTCGATTTGAATGTCAAAGCTGGTAATTTTGAAAAAGCTCTAGAATTATTTCATGCTGATGAAGGATCATTCTTTAATTGTGGTAAGTCAAAGAGTGATCAAACACCCAAAGCTGTTGAATATGGTCTTGACTTTGATGTTAGAGGGGATAAATTTCGTGTTCTATTAAATGAATTATATTATACAAATTCTGATATTCCACTAAAAACTAAGAAGCGCTTTTTAATGGAAGTTTTAGATTCAGCCCATCTTCAAGTTATTTATTTTAATACTTTAGGTTTGATGAAAGATATACTTGAAGACGATTTTGATAGATATGCTAAAGCTATAGATGAAAAGGTTAAGGCTGGAGAAATAATACCATATGATATGTGGGAAGATGAAATATTTGGTGGATATGTATCCCTAACAATTGAAGAGTATATGGATCAAAGAGGAAAACCTAAAAGAAAAGAGTTCAATCATTAGAAGTTATATGATCTCTATAATTGAAAGTCAGATATTGAAAAAAATGAATTGATGTAATATATTGTTGATTGATGAAAGGAAAATAGAATATGTATGAATTTGAAAAAATGCCAGGTGAAGAGATCGTTTTAATATCAAATGAATCTGTCTTAAAAATGGATGAAAAGGACAAAGGAATATCAACTATTTTAACTAACCAAAGATTACTACTATTAGATTATCCAAGCTCTGTTAATAATTATCAAGAGGCTTTGAAAAGTCGTGGAGCTAGTTATATTATGAGAAAAGAAGTTATTTTAGTGGCTGATTTACAAGATGTCGTTCGCATTGAGACAGATGAAAATTATGATAAATATGTAATGGCTAATACTAATTATTTCTATTTACGAGATGACCAGATTAGAGATACTTTCAACAAGCTTCAACAAAATTGATAAGAAAAATATAAGTTTAAAAAAATCAAATTAATTATATTTAATCTGATTTTTTTTATTGATAGGTTTTATCTCGATTACGACTAATTCTGGATTATTATTGATTCTAACAGGTATGATACTATTTCCAAGCCCGCGGCTTATAATCATTTTGGTCGCATCTGTGCTTTCAAATAATCCTTCAGTATATTCTGGAAACATTCCTTGATTTGGCGCTACTAAACCACCAATTATAGGAATTCTAAATTGTCCACCATGGGCGTGACCTGATAAAACTAGATCAATGTCGCGATTTGTATATTCTTCAAATAATTCGGGACGATGTGATAACAGTAAAACGAAATTATCGCTATCATAGTCTAATTTGTCGAGTTCGTTTTTGACATTAATCATATTAGCGTCATCGATGCCATTTATACTTATCTCTGTATCATCAATCATAACGTTGACTGATTTATTATCTAAAACAATGACACCTAAATCTTCCATTCGCATTTTTAATTCTTGATATTCATCTATTGCCCAAGCTTCATGATTACCTGTTACATAGTAAATTGGGGCGATAGAGATAATATTTTCGATCAATTTTATTGCGACATCAACATCAGTATGGTTCGCATCTATTAAATCACCCGTTATTGCGATGATATCCGGGTGACTTTTTTTGATTTTATTTATAAGTCTACCATTATTTTTACCAAAACTGGTGTTATGTAGATCAGAGATGTGCACGATTGTCAAATCTTGATTTACTTTTTTACTATATATAACGTATTTGGTAACTTCAATATAGCAATTGTTAAACCAGACAAAGACAATTATTTGCAATAATAATATTGTTATTAAAATATATTTCTTTTTCATCATTAGCCTCACTAAAAACAATAATTTTCTTAAAAACCGATAGAGCTTTTTATTAATTGATTATAATACATCTTTTACATAAAAAAAAGACTATTAGTATAACTAGGGGGGTAATGCTAAATAGAAATAAAAAAAACGTTGCCAAACATTTGTTTTAATCTTATAATGTATTTAGATTTTAATGGTAAAAATTGTAAGTTGTTAAAAAATGATATAAGTGGTAAAATATGTGTGAATTTTTAGGGAGATGGATATATGTTCGATTTGGTGTCAAAATTTAAACCTAGTGGTGATCAGCCAAAAGCGATAAAAGAGTTGGTTGATGGCATTAAAGCTGGTAAAAAAGAACAGGTTTTATTAGGAGCAACAGGAACTGGTAAAACTTTTACAATTGCTAATGTCATTAAAGAAGTTAATAAACCAACCCTTGTATTAGCGCATAATAAGACGCTAGCCGGGCAACTTTATGGCGAATTAAAAGAGTTGTTTCCTAATAATCATGTGTGTTATTTCGTCTCTTACTACGATTATTATCAACCAGAAGCATATGTCCCTTCAACCGATACTTATATTGAAAAAGATTCATCGATCAATGATGAAATTGATGAACTTCGGCATTATGCCACAAGTGCATTAATATCTAGTAATGACGTCATTGTCGTGGCTTCTGTGTCTTGTATTTATGGTATTGGAGAAGTTGATGAGTATCGTAATAAAATGCTAACTTTAAGTGTTGGAGAGAAAATTGATCGCGATCAAGTTTTAAATAAATTAGTTGAGATGCTTTTTGAACGAAATGATTATGATTTTAAGAGAGGAACATTTAGAGTTCGTGGTGATGTTCTTGAAATCATTCCTGCTAGTGAGAGAACGAATGGTTATCGCATTGAGTTCTTTGGTGATGAGATCGATAGGATTAGTGAAATTGATACTTTAACGGGAGCTATTAAAGTTAATAAAAAAACCATATCATTATTTCCAGCAAGCCACTTCGTCATCAGTGAGGATAAACTAGAAGCAGCAATAAAGCGTATTAATGAAGAGATGAAAGAACGCGTTGCTTTCTTCAAGAGTGAAAATAAGTTGATTGAAGCACAAAGAATTGAGCAGAGGACCAATTATGATATGGAAATGCTCAAAGAAACAGGATTTTGTACAGGGATAGAAAATTATTCTCGACAAATGGCTGGACGAAAAGAAGGGGAAACACCAACGACATTGATGGATTTTTTCCCTAAGGATTTCTTATTAGTTGTCGATGAGTCGCACGTCACTCTTCCACAAGTTCGGGGAATGTATAATGGTGACCGCGCTCGGAAGTTAAATTTAGTTGAATATGGATTTAGACTCCCTAGTGCTCTTGATAACCGTCCTCTAAAATACGATGAATTTGAAAGTAAAATAAATCAAGCCATATATGTATCAGCTACACCTGGTGATTATGAACTTGAACACGTTCATAATCATTGCGTCGAACAAATCATAAGACCGACAGGATTATTGGATCCGCTTGTTGAAGTTCGTCCAACTGAAGGTCAAATAGATGATTTAGTTGGTGAGATTAGGGAACGCGTTCAGAAGAACGAAAGAGTTTTAATAACGACGTTGACGATTAGAATGGCTGAGGAATTATCCAATTATTTACAGGAAATTGATATAAAGGTTGCATATCTTCATACTGAAATTAAGACTCTTGAAAGAATGCGCATCATTCGTGATTTACGACTTGGTAAATATGATTGCGTCGTCGGTATCAATTTGCTGCGTGAAGGAATTGATATTCCGGAAGTCAGTTTGATTGCCATCTTGGATGCTGATAAAGAGGGATTTTTACGAAGTGGTCGCAGTCTCATTCAAACGATGGGTAGATGTGCGCGTAATAGTAATGGACGTTGTATTATGTATGCTGATCATATCACTGATTCTATGGATTATGCGATGCGAGAGACAGCGCGTCGTCGTAGCATTCAGGAAGAATACAATCGAATTAATGGCATTGTGCCAACTACGATTAAAAAAGATATACGTGAATTGATATCCAATGTTGATGAAAATGATAAAAAGAGTAGTAAAACAGCTAAGAAACAGACGAAACTTGAACGTGATAAGACGATTGAATCTATTGAAAGAGAGATGCGTGAAGCCGCTAAGAATCTCGACTTTGAACGAGCAATGGAGTTAAGGGATATCTTATTTGAAATGCAAGTCGAAGAAAGCGGCAAATAGAAGGTTAGAGTATGAAGAAATTTAAAAAGATATATGTTGAAATTACCAATAGGTGTAATCTTTGCTGCTCTTTTTGTGGCAATACTGCAAGACCGATGAAAGAAATGAGTGTTGAGGAATTCCGTTTAGTCATTTCAAAAATTAAGCCATATACTGATTACATATATCTTCACGTCAAAGGTGAGCCATTACTTCACAGCCATTTAAAAGAAATTCTTGACGTCTGTCATAAAAATGATATTTTCGTCAATATTACAACTAATGGGACCTTACTATTAAAGCAGGAACAGGTATTATTATCTAGTCCTTGTATTCGCCAAATAAATGTATCCCTTCATTGTGAGCATAATGATGTCAATTATTTTGACAAGGTCTTTTGCGTGTGTCAGCGTTTGGCTCAAAAAATGTATGTCTCATACCGCCTTTGGACGATGACGGATTCTAAATTGGATGAAAAATTGACAGACATTGTCAATAAAATAGCGACATTTTATAAATTATCCCCAGAAATTGTTGAAAAAATAGAAAAAAATAAGACTACGAAAATTTTTACTAACACTTTTGTGGATAAAGAAAATGAATTTATTTGGCCAAGTGATAATGTTTCTAGTGATAATGAAGGCTTTTGTCACGCTTTATCCAAACAAATTGCCATTCTAGTAGATGGTACGATTGTACCTTGTTGCCTTGATGGTGAGGGTGAGATAAGCCTTGGTAATATTTTTTCTGATGATTTAGAAGAAATATTTCAAAGTGAAAGATTTTTGGCGATGTTAAAGGGTTTTCGCAATAATAAATCAGTTGAGAAATTATGTCAGAGATGTAATTTTAAAAATAGATTCAATAATAAATGACTTGTGTTATAATAGCAAGAAAAAGGTGAAGTAAATGTTATTTGGCTATAAGAGTTTTTTAAAAGGGTTAAAAGGAATGAATAATTTCCAGTATGAGATTGGCAAGAGCTATACGACGACTGGACCAATTTTAGCTCGTTCTAATAAGGGGAATGGCTTTTTTATGTGTGAGGATTTGGAGGATACGCTAAGATATTATCCTGAATTACCAGTTGAAGATCCAGAAATCTGTCTAGTGCGAGGGAGTGGTCAATTTGATGTCGATTATGACGCTTATTACGATTACACTTCGTTTGCTTTTGAACGGATTGATATCCTTAAATTACTTACTAGAGAAGATATTATAGCTTATGGCATAGAGCTTACTGATCATCGGCTCATTAAATTTATTTCAACCTTAAAGCTTCGGGAAGATGAATTAAAATTATTTGAAGAAAAGTTTTCTAGTAATAATGATGTTATGAAGACACTAGAATGTTGTCAAAAACAAAAAAAGAAAGTTTTAAAGAATGAGGGAAGTAAGATATGAATGAAATTATTATAAAAGGTGCGCGTGAAAACAATTTAAAGAATATAAATCTAACTCTTCCAAAAGATAAATTCATCGTTATGACTGGTGTTAGTGGAAGTGGTAAAAGTAGTTTAGCCTTTGATACGATTTACGCAGAAGGACAAAGGCGATATGTTGAATCTTTGAGTGCTTATGCCCGCCAATTTTTAGGTGGTACCGAAAAACCAGATGTCGATTCTATTGAAGGTTTATCACCCGCTATAAGTATTGATCAAAAAACGACGAGTAAAAATCCTCGTTCAACAGTTGGAACGGTAACTGAGATATATGATTATCTACGTCTTTTATATGCTCGAATTGGTGTTCCTTATTGCCCTAATCACAATATTCCAATCACGAGTCAGAGCGTTGATGAAATTGTTGATAAAATCTTAGAGTTTGAGGAAGGTACAAAAATTGTTGTGATGGCGCCAGTTGTCCACGGTGAAAAAGGAGAGCACAAAGATTTATTGAATAAATTGCGTAGTGATGGTTATGCGCGAGTTCGCATTAATGGTGAGATACGTGATTTGACGGAAGACATAGTCCTAGAAAAGAACATTAAAGATAGCATTGATGTAGTGATTGATCGTCTCGTCATTAAAGATGGAATTCGCAGTCGTCTTTTTGAATCCGTTGAAGCTTCAACTAAATTAGCTAATGGTAAAGTCATAATCGATGTCATCGGTCAAAAAGAGATTTTGTTCTCAGAATCCTTTGCTTGCCCATATTGTGATTTTTCAATACCAGAGCTCGAGCCCCGAATGTTTAGTTTTAATGCACCTTTTGGTGCTTGTCCAGAGTGTAATGGTCTTGGGATCAAATTGAATATTGATGCTGATTTAGTCATACCTGATAAAGATAAATCACTAAATCAAGGGTGTGTTGTAACCGCTAATGATGATCAAGATAGTGTCGATTATAAAAAATTGGAATGTGTTTGTAAACATTATAAAATAGATATGAATAAACCATTTGGTAAATTGACCAAAAAATTACAGGATATTGTTCTATATGGTAGTCCCGATGTCATTCAATTCAAATATGCAACGCGTAGTGGAAATCAATATAATCAAAAGGATTATTATGAAGGAATTGTCAACAATCTTCAAAGAAGATATATGGAGACATCTAGTACTTGGATCAGAGATTGGCTAGAGAATTATATGGTTGAGTCTGAGTGCGAAGTATGTCACGGTGCTAGACTTGCTGATTGGGTTTTATCAGTAAAAGTTGGTAAGAAGAACATTTATGAAATGACTTGTATGAGTATTAAAGATATGCTTGAATTCATTGATACGATTAAACTTACTCCATTTCAAGAACAAGTCGCTAAACTACTATTGGTGGAAATTAAAAATAGATTATTGTTCTTAAAAAATGTTGGGCTTGAATATTTGACCCTAAATCGGATGGCTGGAACTCTTTCTGGTGGTGAGAGTCAAAGAATTAGACTCGCTACACAAATAGGTTCACGTTTAACGGGTGTCTTGTACGTTCTCGATGAACCTAGTATTGGTCTTCATCAACGTGATAATGAAAAACTCATCAATACTTTAAAAGAGATGCGCGATTTAGGTAATACGTTAATCGTCGTTGAACACGATACTGATACGATGCTTGCCTGTGATTATTTAGTTGATATTGGACCGCTCGCCGGTGATCAAGGCGGACAAGTAATGGCTTGTGGTACACCACAAGAAGTTATGAAAAATCCTAATAGTTTAACAGGAAAATATTTGAGTGGTGAACTAGGTGTCGATATTCCTAAACAACGTCGTAAGGGAAATGGAAAATTCATCGAGGTTAAAGGTGCTTGTGAAAACAACTTGAAAAACATAGATGTAAAATTCCCACTTGGTACTTTCACTTGCGTTTGTGGAGTTAGTGGAAGTGGAAAGAGTACTTTGACGATGTCTATTTTATCAACAGCGGCACGCGATTATCTCTATAAAGTCAAGGATAAACCTGGTAAACACAAAAAAATTCTCGGTCTTGAGAACATTGATAAAGTTGTAGAGATTACACAAAATCCGATTGGACGCACTCCAAGAAGTAATCCAGCAACTTATACTGGTGTCTTCGATGATATAAGAGATTTATTCACAACTACTAAAGAAGCTAAAATGTATGGTTTTGGTAAAGAAAGATTCTCATTCAATGTCAAAGGTGGAAGATGTGAAGCTTGTCGTGGTGACGGCGTTAAAAAAATTGAAATGCATTTTTTACCTGATGTATATATTCCTTGTGAAGTTTGCCACGGAAGTAGATATAATACGGAGACTTTAAACATAAAATTTAAAGGAAAGAATATAGCAGATGTTTTAGATATGCGCGTTAGTGAAGCTCTCGAATTTTTTGATGCTATTCCTAGAATTAAAAATAAACTTCAAGTGTTAGAAGACGTGGGACTCGGTTATGTCAAATTGGGACAGAGCGCTACTACTTTATCAGGTGGTGAAGCAGCCCGAGTTAAATTGGCAAAAGAGCTCCAAAAGAAAGCGACGGGAAAGACATTATTCATCATGGATGAACCAACAACTGGACTTCATATTCATGACATCAAAAGACTTCTTGCAATTATTCAAAAAATAGTAGATAATAAAGATACAGTAATAGTAATTGAGCACAACTTAGATATGATTAAAACCGCTGATTATATCATTGATTTAGGACCAGAAGGTGGCGACGGTGGTGGTCAAGTAGTTGTTACTGGTACACCAGAAGAAGTAATAAAATGTCCTACTTCTTATACTGGTCAATTCTTGAAAAAGATAATGTAAGGTGGGAATTATAAATTATGCCAAAAAAGACCAAGTGTTGGTTATGGATATCTTCAATCATCGAATGGTTTCTATATATGCTTGCATATACAGTTGTCTTCATTTTGGTTGGTTATATGTTTGAATCTTTCATAATTGATGAGTCCCATTTGTATTTATATTCATTTATGGCTGTAGTCTTAATTTATGTTTTTAACAAAACGATTAAACCGATTTTGTTTAAATTGACTTTGCCAATCACAGGTCTTACTTTGGGATTATTCTATTTCGTCAATAATATGATAATACTAAAATTGGTTGAATTCATCATGAGTAATAAGATTGAATTTAAGAGTTTACCAGTTCTATTTGTCATATCAATATTGATGTCTATATTAAATTTATTGATAGAAAATATTGTGGTGAAACCATTTATAAAGAAGGTGAAGAGTTATGAGTAGAGTATTTTTAGATTTGGGCTTTTTTCAAATATATTGGTATTCTTTGTTGATTGCCTTGGCTCTATTTGTTGGCATTGTCATTATGTTGTTAGAAGTGCGACGCCAAAAGATGTCAGAAGATTTCTTTATCAATTTAATCTTTTATGGAACAATTTTTGCCATTATTGGAGCAAGACTCTATTATGTGTTGTTCAATTGGTCATATTATAGCGAACACGTTATAGAGATACTCGAAATATGGAACGGTGGATTAGCCATTCATGGTGCAATGCTCGGTGGCGGAATATTTACGATATTCTACTGTAAGAAATGTAATGTTCGTTTCTTAAAAGTCATAGATATTATCGTTGTTGGATTGATTGTTGGTCAAGCGATTGGTAGATGGGGTAACTTTTTCAACCAAGAAGCTTATGGTGGGGTAGTCAGTTTGGAATATCTTCAAGGACTTCATTTGCCAGAATTCATCATTAATGGTATGAAGATTGGTGCTAATTATTATCATCCAACTTTCTTATATGAAAGTCTTTGGAATATTCTTGGCTTTATCATTCTTCTGATTTTTAGAAGATTGCGCTATACCCATGTTGGCCAAGTTACAGCGCTATATATGATATGGTATGGAATTGGAAGATTTTTTATAGAAGGACTTCGTACTGACAGTTTGATGCTTGGTAGCCTTCGAATGGCACAATTGGTTTCAATTGGTATGGTTGTCGTTGGTCTAGTTCTATTTATTCAAAAATTGCGAATGTCTAGATTTGATGATCAATACAATAAAATAGAAGTGCCCAATCAATAAATGTTGACTTAAAAACGCTTTTGTGTTATTTTATAGGTAACACGAGTAAGTGTTTTTATTTTGGTAAAATAATAGATAGGTGATAAGAGATGAAAAAAGAAAAAGACAAGACAACAAAGAAAAAGACAAATAAAGTAGTTAAAAGTGCAGAAACTAAAGTTAAAAAGAACAAAATAGTTGAAGAAGCAAGTAAAAAAGAAGAGAAAGTAGTTGTGGCGGCAAAGGATGAGCCAAAAGAAAAGAAAACGGATAAAAAAGAGCGCAAGATGAAGAAAGAAAAAAGGCCAGGAGTATTTAAGTCAATTGGTGGTTTCTTTAAAGGCGTAGGAAGCGAAATGTCTAAAGTAGTATGGCCTACTAAGAGAGATATGGTTAAGTATTCAATTGCGACAATTGTCTTCATACTATTCTTTGCTTTGTATTTCTTTGGAATTGAATCACTATGGATGTGGTTAAAATCTAGTATTGTTATTGTATAGGAGAGTTAGATATGGAAAAACAATGGTATGTAGTTAATACTTATTCTGGACACGAGAGTAAAGTAAAAGAAAAATTGGAAATGCGTGCTAACTCTATGGATATGAAAGATTACATCTTTAGAGTAGTCATTCCTGAACAAAAAGAAATAGAAGTAAAAGATGGGGTAACGAAAGAGAAAATTAAAAAGATGTTCCCTGGTTATGTGTTAATTGAAATGGTCATGAGCGATGAAGCTTGGTTTGTTGTCAGAAATACGCCAGGTGTAACTGGATTTATTGGATCAAGTGGTAAAGGAGCAAAACCAACACCTCTTCAACCATACGAAGTAGATCAAATTCTTAGCAATATGGGAATTAGTCGTTTTGATGTTGATAAGGAATTAGAAGTAGGAGCAAGAGTAAAAATTATTGCTGGACCATTTGTCAATATGTATGGAATAGTTGATAGCATTGATATTCCTAATCAAAAGCTTGTTCTCAATGTCGATTTGTTCGGACAAGAAACTTCTGTTGAAGTAGAATTGTCACAAATTAAGATAGCAAATGACTAATTTTTGAAAATTGCTTGATTTTTAAAAACGAATATGATATTATTGAAACGCTATATTGAATTATATAGAAAGAAATAAGTGGGAAGCGCGGATCTTGGCTATTTGGACCACTCGCGAAAACGAAATTAAAATATAGGAGGTGTTTTTCGTGGCAAAAGAAGTTGTTAAAAAGATTAAATTACAAATTCAAGCTGGAAAAGCTACACCTGCTCCACCAGTAGGAACAGTTTTAGGACCAGCCGGAATTAATCTACAAGAATTTTGTACAAAATATAATGATGCAACTAGAGATAGAATGGGAGATGTTTTACCAGTTGAAATTACAATCTATGATGATAGAAGTTTCGACTTTGTAATCAAGACTCCACCAACTGCCTTTTTATTAAAGAAAGCAGCAAAAATTGATAAAGGTTCTGTTAAAGGATCTACAGAAACTGTTGCAACTCTTACTAAAGATCAAATTAGAGAAATTGCAGAAATTAAGTTACCAGATTTAAATGCTTATACAGTTGAAGAAGCAATGAAAATTGTTGAGGGAACTGCTCGCAACATGGGAATTGCTATAAAAGAATAATATAATAATAAGAAAAAGTAATTTATTGACATATAGGTTTATTACCTATGTGGGAGGATAATCCGCTTTGACCACATAAGGAGGAATTAAAATGAAAAATAGAGGGAAAAAGTATGTAGAAGCTGCTTCAAAGCTTGAAAAAGGAAAAGCTTATACAAAAGAAGAAGCTGCTAAATTAGTTAAAGAAACTTCTGTTAGCAAATTTGTTTCATCTATTGAAATTGCTGTTAGACTTAACTTAGATACTAAAAAAGCCGATCAACAATTAAGAGGTGCAATTGTACTTCCTAATGGTACTGGAAAATCTAAGAAAGTATTAGTAATTGCAAAAGGAGACAATGCTAAAAAAGCTGAAGCTGCTGGAGCTGACTTTGTCGGTGATGTAGATATGCTTGAAAAGATTGAGAAAGAAAACTGGTTTGGATTTGACGTAATGATAGCTACACCAGATATGATGCCACTTCTTGGTAAATTAGGTAGAGTATTAGGACCTCGTGGACTAATGCCAAACCCTAAGACAGGAACGGTTACAATGGATGTTGAGAAGGCTGTCAATGAAGTTAAAGCTGGACGCGTTGAGTATAGAACTGATACTTTCGGTAATGTACATGGAATTATCGGTAATACTAACTTTACTGAAGAAAAGATTGTTGAAAATATGGATGCTTTCGTTGCAAACTTATTAAAACTTAAACCAGCTTCAGTTAAAGGTGAATACATTAAAAACATTTCAATCGCTAGTACTATGGGTCCTGGAATTAAAGTTAGTATAAATTCTTTTGACAAATAGTATTTGGTAATATATAATATAAATTGATTTTGGTGCCATAGACAGTAGGTGTGCAAGTAAATCCTACCGAGGACTTAATAAAATAGAACTGTTGGGTCTTTATGTCTATGATGTAAAGACCCTTTTGTCTGGCACTTTTAAATATAATGGGAGGTGTGAAAATGGCAAATGAAAAAATTCTAGCTAAGAAACAAGAAATCATTGATGAAATTAAAGATCGCGTTCAAAATAGCTCATCTGTAATTTTGTTTGATTATCGCGGAATCACTGATAATGATGCTAAAGCATTGAGAGTTAAGTTACGCGAAAATGATTCTGATTATAAAGTATATAAAAATACTTTAATGGCTAGAGCGTTATCTGATCTAAATATTGATATTGATGCAAGTTTAGTTGGACCAAGTGCAATGGCTTTTGGAAAAGACCAAATTTCAGCAGTAAAGGTATTATCAGATTTTGCTAAGAGCAACGAAGCATTAGTTTTAAAAGTTGGTATTATTGATGGAGAGGTATCTGATAAACAAAAATTAGATGCTTTAGCATCAATTCCTTCAAGAGAAGGACTTCTTACTATGCTTGCTGGTGGTATGATGGGTATCGCAAGAGACTTATCAATTTGCTTAGACTTATATGCTAAACAAAAAGAAGAAAAATAATATAATTAATAATAAAAATTAAAATAAAAAATAGGGAGGAAAAGAAAATGGCTAAATTAACAAGAGATGAATTTATAAGTGCTTTAAAAGAAATGAACCTTTTAGAAATTAAAGAATTAGTAGATGCAATGAAAGAGGAATTTGGAGTAGATCCAAGTGCTGTAGCTGTAGCTGCACCAGTTGCTGGCGGAGCTGCTGCTGACGATACACCAAGCGTTGTAACTGTTACATTAGTTAACGCTGGTGCCGCTAAGATCAACGTTATCAAAGTAATTAAGGAAATTACTGGATTAGGATTAAAAGAATCTAAAGATATCGCTGATAATGGTGGTGCTGTTAAAGAAGGTATTTCTGTTGATGAAGCAAATGAAATCAAAGCTAAATTAGAAGAAGCTGGAGCAGAAGTAGAAGTTAAATAATTATTGCTCAGTTTTAGAGGATCACTTAGGTGATTCTTTTTTTATTTATAACAAATCTAATACTCAATTACTTTTATATTTTTTTGGTGTAAAAAAGTGTCAAATTAAATAAAAAGCTTGACTTATAGAAAAAATCATTTGAATCATTTTAAAAATTACTGTATCATATTTATTACGAAAGGAGAGTTAACTATAATTAATTTACTAGTTAACTCTTTTTAATTTTGAGGTGAATATGGGACAATATTTTTCTAATGAAGATTTGAAAAGTAATATCCATAAATATGAAGTAGATATTTTAAATCAACATTATACCTTTTACACGGACAATGGAGTTTTTTCGAAAGAGCGACTTGATTTTGGAACGAGAGTATTATTGGAGTCTATACCTTTAGAAATACTTCATGGCGATATTTTAGATGTCGGCTGTGGATATGGGGTAATTGATATTATTTTGGGTAAACTTATTGATGCTAAATTCTTAGGGGTAGATGTTAATCGTCGCTGTCTCCATTTAGCTGATATGAATAAAAAAGAGAATCATGTTGACAATGCTAACTTTATAGAGAGCAATTGTTATGAGAAAATTGATAAAAAATATAATTTCATAATTACGAATCCTCCAATTCGAGCGGGAAAACAAATCGTTTATGAAATTGTGATGCGAGCTCGAGAATATCTTGTTCCTGATGGGAGTCTATTTATTGTCGTTCGTAAGGAACAAGGGGCTAAGTCGATGATTAGGGACTTAGAAAAAATTTATCGAGTTGAAGTACTTAATAAAGAGAAAGGTTTTTTTGTAATTAAGTGCGATTTAGATTGACTTATTGCTGGATTTATGTTATTAATATAAATTGGCAACGTGTTATTTGTTAATAATTATGTTCTTTGATTAAATATACTGTTAGGGGTGAATTTTAGTGGCATATAAAATAATTAATTGTGGAGACCACCGACAAAGAAGAAGTTTTTCTAGAATTAGAAATACTTATGAATTAAAGGATTTATTGGAAATCCAAAAGAAATCATATCAATGGTTCATTGAAACAGGAATTAAGGAAGTTTTTGAAGACTTATTCCCTGTAGAAAATTTTTCTGGAACTTTATCTCTAGAATTTGGAGATTATCATTTTGATGAGCCTCGCTATACTATTAAACAGAGTAAAGATAGAGAGACTACATATGCAGCTCCTTTAAAAGTTGAAGTTCGTCTTTTCAATCATGAGACTGGAGAAGTAAAAGAACAAGAAATCTTTTTAGGAGATATGCCAATGATGACTGATAGTGGAACATTTGTCATCAATGGTGCTGAACGTGTAATTGTATCACAATTAGTTCGTTCTCCAAGTGTTTATTTTAATAGAGAAGTGGATAAGAGTGGTAGACCATCCCTTACATCTCAAATTATTCCGACACGTGGAACTTGGCTAGAATTTGAAACAGATGCCAGGGATGTTTTGTATGTCCGAATTGATAGAACGAGAAAAGTGCCTATTACAACTTTATTGCGTGCTTTTGGTCTATCAAGTGATGAAGATATTTTAAAAATATTTGGTAAAGATGAGTACCTTGAAAATACATTAGCAAAGGATTCTACTAGAAATACCGATGAAGCATTAATTGAAATCTATGAGAAATTGCGACCAGGTGAACCAGCAACTCTTGATTCATCTAAAAACCAAATCATCACTAGATTCTTTGATGAATTTAGATATGATTTAGCTAAAGTTGGTAGATATAAATTCAATCGTAAACTAAATGTTCTTGATCGTGTTCTTGGATTGACAATTGCTGAAGATATCAAAGTAGATGGTAAAGTAGTTGTTGAGAAAGGTACGGTTATCAATAAAGAAATCTTAGATGTTTTGAAACCTATTTTTGCTGATGGCTATAATGTCGCTGAAACAAAAATTAATGAAGAGTTAGATACATTTAATAAGATTCAAACTATTAAGGTATATGCCCCTGATGATAAGAAAGAAGTTATTACTTTGATTGGTAATGATCAGAGCATAGAAGTTAAGAGACTTACGATACCAGATGTTTATGCGTCTGTATCATATTATCTAAATTTATTAAGAGGATTTGGTAATATTGATGAAATTGACCATTTAGGAAATCGTCGTATTCGTCAAGTTGGAGAACTTTTACAAAATCAATTCAGAATTGGTGTATCTCGTATGGAAAGAGTTATTCGTGAAAGAATGACGACTCAAGAGATGGAAGAGGTAACACCTAAAACTTTAATCAATATTAGACCTATTACAGCAGCTATGAAAGAATTCTTTGGAAGCAGCCAATTATCTCAATTCATGGACCAAACAAATCCGATTGCTGAACTTACTAATAAGAGACGTTTATCAGCTTTGGGTCCAGGTGGATTATCAAGAGACAGAGCCGGTACTGAAGTGCGTGACGTAAATGCTTCACACTATGGTCGTATTTGTCCAATTGAGTCACCAGAAGGACAGAATATCGGTTTAATTACATCTTTAGCAAGTTATGCTAAGATCGATGATTATGGATTTATTATGACTCCATATCGTAAAGTTGTTAATAAGCAATTAACTGATGAAGTTGAATATTTAACAGCTGATGAAGAGGCTGATATCATCATTTCTTTAGCAACAGTTAATGTTGATGAAAATAATGTTATGACTGATGATTTAGTTCCTGCTAGATACCGTGGAGAAAACATTTTGGTTAAACCTGAACAAGTCGATTATGTCGATGTATCTCCACAACAAGTTGTAGCTGTTACGACAAGTTGTATTCCATTCTTGGAACACGACGATGCTACTCGTGCTTTGATGGGTGCTAACATGCAACGTCAATCAGTACCATTACTAAGAGCTGAAGCTCCATTGGTAGGTACTGGAGTTGAGTATGTTGCTGCGCGTGATAGTGGTGCAGTTGTAGTCTGCAAAGCTGATGGTGTTGTTGATTATGTTGATGCTAGAAAGATTGTAGTTAAAACAGCTGGTGGTAAAGACGAATATTATTTAGCTAACTTTGAACTTTCTAATGCGGGTACTTGTCAACATCAAAGACCAATCGTTAAAGTTGGAGAAAAAGTTAAACGTGGATCTGTCATAGCTGATGGTCCAAGTACCGATAAAGGTGAGCTTGCTCTAGGTAAGAACGTTGTAGTTGCCTTTATGACTTTCAACGGATATAACTATGAGGATGCCGTAATATTAAATGAAAATTTAGTTAAAGACGACGTTTATACAGGTATTCACTTAGAAGACTTTGAAATGCAATGTCGTGAGACTAAATTAGGACCTGAAGAAATTACTCGTGACATTCCTAATGTCAGTGATGAAGCGAGAAAGAACCTTGATGAAAATGGTATTGTTATCGTTGGTACAGAGGTTAAAGAGGGAGATATCCTCGTTGGTAAAGTTACTCCTAAGGGAATGGCCGAATTAACTTCAGAAGAAAAACTATTACACGCTATATTCGGAGAAAAGACACGTGAAGTTAGAGATACATCATTACGTGTTCCACATGGTGGTGATGGTATTGTTCACGATGTTAAGATTTTCTCTCGTAAAGATAATGATGAATTACCAGCTGGTGTCAGCAAAGTAATTCGTGTCTATATTGCTCAAAAGAGAAAGATTCAAGTCGGAGATAAGATGAGTGGGCGTCATGGTAATAAAGGTGTTATCTCATTAATTCTTCCACAAGAAGATATGCCATATTTACCAGATGGTACTCCAGTTGATATCATGCTTAATCCACAAGGTGTTCCATCACGTATGAACCTTGGACAAATTCTTGAACTTCACTTAGGTATGGCTGCGAAGAAACTAGGAGTTCATGTAGCTACACCAGTATTTGATGGTGCTAAGACTGAAGATATTGCTGAGATGATGGCCGAAGCTGGTATGGATCCAGATGGTAAGACTGTTCTATATGATGGACGTACTGGTGAAAAATTTGATAATCGAGTATCTGTTGGTGTAATGTATATGATTAAACTACACCACATGGTTGATGATAAATTACATGCTCGTTCTACTGGACCATATTCTTTAGTTACACAACAACCACTTGGTGGTAAAGCTCAATTCGGTGGACAAAGATTTGGTGAAATGGAAGTATGGGCACTTGAAGCTTATGGTGCTTCTCATATTTTGCAAGAAATATTAACTGTTAAATCTGATGACGTCGTTGGACGTGTTAAAGTTTACGAATCCATTGTTAAGGGCGAAGATATCAACCAAGCTGGAGTTCCTGAGTCATTTAGAGTATTAATGAAAGAATTCCAAGCATTAGGATTAGATATAAGTATTGTTAACGATAAGAATGAAGTGCTTCAATTGAAAGAAATTGAGGAAGATGAATACAAAGATGATGTCGATAGCAATATTGACGACATCGAAATCCCAGCTCATCAAGTGCCTATGGAACAAGAAGAAGAGTATGATGATTCTGAAGAATCTGACGATGATTTTGATGATGATTTAGATTCAATTGATGATGATGAATTTGATGAACAATTAGAACGAGAATTTGAAAATGAAATAATGAAAGGGGATGAAGCATAATGATAGCTGTAAATGAATTTGAAGCTTTAAAGATTGGTATTGCTTCTCCTGAAAAAATTCGTGAATGGTCTTATGGTGAAGTAAAAAAACCAGAGACAATAAATTATAGAACACTTCGTCCTGAAAGAGATGGATTGTTCTGTGAAAAAATATTTGGACCTACCAAAGATTTTGAATGTGCTTGTGGAAAGTACAAAAGAGTAAGGTATAAAAATATCGTTTGTGATAGATGTGGTGTTGAAGTTACTCGTGCTAAAGTAAGACGTGAGAGAATGGGACACATTGAACTAGCTAGTCCTGTTTCTCACATCTGGTTCTTCAAAGGAGTTCCTTCACGCATGGGGCTTGTTCTTGATATGAGTCCAAGAGATCTAGAGGAGGTTTTATACTTTGTCAGCTATGTTGTAATTGATAAAGGTATTGCGCCATTAGAAGATAAACAAACTCTTTCTGAAAAAGAATATCGTCAATTTTATGAAAAATATGGTAATGGTTTTAAAGTAGGTATGGGTGCTGAGGCAATCAAAGAACTACTTAAGAAAGTTGATTTAAAGAAAGAAATCGATGCCATTACTGAAGAGTTAAAAACAGCTCAAGGTCAAAAGAGAACTAGATTAGTAAAAAGGGTTGATGTTTTAAATGCCTTCTATCAATCTGGACAAAGACCTGAATGGATGATTCTTGATGTCATCCCTGTTATACCACCTGAACTTCGACCAATGATCCAACTTGATGGTGGTAGATTTGCAACTAGTGATTTAAATGATTTATATAGACGTGTTATCAATCGTAATAATCGTCTTAAAAAATTACTTGATTTAAATGCTCCAGGCATCATTATTCAAAACGAAAAACGTATGTTACAAGAAGCTGTTGACGCTTTATTTGACAACGGAAGACGTGGTAGAAGTGTTACTGGTGCAGGAAATCGTCCTTTGAAATCACTTTCTAGTATGTTAAAAGGTAAGCAAGGACGTTTCCGTCAAAACCTATTAGGTAAACGTGTTGACTATTCTGGTCGTAGCGTTATCGTCGTTGGACCAAGCTTAAAGATGTATCAATGTGGTATTCCAAAAGAAATGGCTCTTGAGCTATTTAAACCACATGTCATCAATGGTTTGGTAAAAAAGGACATTGCTCATAACATTAAAGCTGCAAAGCGTTTAATTGAAAATAGAGATCCACAAGTATGGGATATTGTAGAAGAAGTTATCAAAGAGCATCCAGTTATGTTAAACCGTGCTCCTACACTTCATAGACTTGGTATTCAAGCATTTGAACCAATTCTAATTGGTGGTAAAGCTATTCGTCTTCACCCATTAGTATGTCCGGCTTTCAACGCCGACTTCGATGGTGACCAAATGGCTGTTCACGTACCACTTTCAGAAGAAGCCCAAGCTGAAGCTAGACTACTAATGCTTGGTGCCAACAACATCTTAAGTCCAAAAGATGGTAGCCCAATCGTTACACCATCACAAGATATGGTACTAGGTAACTACTATCTAACGATGGAAAAAGCGGGACTTCCAGATGAAGGTAGGGTATTTAAAAATGCTAATGAAGCCTTAATGGCTTATGAAAGAAGAGAAATTACTCTTCATACAAGGATTGCTGTACCTGTAGACTCTTTCAAACATAAATTGTTTACAGAAGGTCAAAAAGGTAAATACTTAGTCACAACTGTTGGTAAAATAAAATTTAATGAAATCTTACCTGATTCATTTGCTTATATTAATGAACCAACAAATGATAATATTCAAAATATTACGCCTAATAAATATTTCATTGAAAAAGGGCAAAACATTGCTGAAGTAATTAAAGCAATGCCTCTTGTTAAGGCTTTCCCTAAGGGAACTCTTGAAAGTATAATTGCCCAAATCTTCAAACGTTATCGAACAACTGAAACATCTATAATGCTTGATAAAATGAAAGATTTAGGATTTAAATATTCAACAATAGCTGGTATTACAGTATCTATTAGTGACATTGTCATCAGTGATACAAAGAATGATGTAATTGCTGAAGCTAATAAGACTGTTGATAAAATTAATAAACAATATAATCGTGGTTTAATCACTGAAGATGAAAGATTTGAAAAAGTAATTTCAACTTGGGATGCTGCTAAAAACCAAGTACAAAAGGAACTTCAACAAAAAGCAGATGCGGATATTGAAAATCCAATCTTCATGATGATGCACTCTAAGGCTCGGGGATCAATTTCTAACTTTACTCAAGTTGCTGGTATGCGTGGTATTATGGCTAAACCTGATGGTACGCCAGTAGAAATACCTATTACTTCTAACTTTAGAGAAGGTCTATCCGTTGCTGAATTCTTCTTGTCAACTCATGGTGCTCGTAAAGGATCTGCTGATACAGCTTTAAAGACAGCTGACTCAGGTTACTTGACAAGACGTTTGGTTGATGTATCACAAAATATCATCGTAAGAGAAGAAGATTGTGGTACTGAAAACGGTGTTGTTGTCAGAGAATTTATCAATGATAAAACTGGTGAAGTTATTGAGAAATTATATGATCGTATTGTTGGACGTTATGCTAACAAGAAAATTATTAATCCAGAGACAAAAGCTGTTATTTGTGAAAAGCTTGATTTGATAACTGAATCAATGGCTGAAAGAATAGTAGCTGCTGGTATAACAGAAGTTGAAATTAGGACATGCTTAACTTGTAATACAGTTAATGGTGTTTGTAAGAAATGTTATGGTCGTAACCTAGCAACTGGTAACTTAGTTGAAATTGGTGAAGCTATTGGTATTATGGCAGCTCAAGCAATTGGTGAACCTGGTACACAATTGACCATGAGAACATTCCACAATGGTGGAGTTGCTGGTGGAGACGATATTACCCAAGGTCTTCCTCGTATTCAAGAGTTATTTGAAGCACGTATTCCAAAAGGAAAATCTACGATTGCTGAAATTAAAGGTAAAGTTGTTAAGATTGATGAAGATCATGGTAAATTTAAGATTAGTGTAAAAAATGAGCTTGAGACGAAAGAACACGTTACTAACTACGGTGTTAAATTGAGAGTATCTGTTGGCGATGAAGTTGAAGCTGGAGACAAGTTGACAGAAGGTGCTATTAGCCCTAAAGAATTACTTGCTGTTACTGATCCATTGACAACTCAAGAGTATATTTTGAAAGAAGTTCAAAGCGTATATCGTGGACAAGGTGTTGATATTTCCGATAAGCACGTTGAGATTATCGCAAGACGTATGATTTCTAAGATGCGTATTGTTGAAGCTGGAGATACCTTATTCTTACCAGGATTACTTGTTAACTTTAGAGAATTTACTGATGCCAATAGAGAAGTTATCATTCAAGGAAAGAAACCAGCTACTGGTAAACCAGTATTGTTAGGTATCACTAAAGCTTCTCTTGAAACAGATTCATTCTTAGCTGCTGCATCATTCCAAGAGACGACAAGAATCTTGACAGATGCTGCTATTAAAGGAAAAGTTGATACTCTAGAAGGATTAAAAGAAAATGTAATCATTGGTAAGTTAATCCCTGCCGGTACTGGAGTTAAGACTTATAGAAATGTTGAATATGAATTATCTTCACAATTTATTGATGAAGAACCTCTTGATAAATTAGAAGAAGAATTTATGGATTAATAAAAAGTCGAGATAATCTCGACTTTTTTTGATAGTTTTGCAAAGGTTAATACTTTGATAAAGAAGATTAATTAAAAAAAATTGTTTGTAATTAAAAATTTATAATATAATATATATGAAAACCAAATTTGCTTTTAATAGGCTTTTATAGTAAAATGTTTGTGTGGTGATTACTGTGAAATTAAATAACAAAGGTTGGGGATTTATCACTTTTATATTGTTTTTATTTATGTTTTTCTTATTTCTATTATTGATTCTGTTCTTAGTAAATCAATTTAACGAAAGATTATCCTCAAGAATATTATTAAACGAGACAACTCATATAATAACTATATAAAAAAGACAAATTACTTCGTCTTTTTTTGTTTGCTTTTAGTGTTTTCTTTTAGTAAATCTCTAATTTCCTCTAGAAGAATCGTATTTTCATCTTTCCTTGGTGCTTCTACAACAACTTCTTCTTTCTTGTGCTTTTTAACTAACTTATTTACTATTTTGATCAATATAAATATACAAATTGCTGTGATTAAGAAATCAAATACTGCTTGTAAGAATATACCATATTGGACAGTTAAGTTTCCGACATGATAACTTAATCCTTTAAAGTCTATACCACCGAGAATGGTTCCTATCAAATCAGTCAAAATGGAAGTGAAAGAGGTAACAATATTACTAAATGCACCACCGATAATAACACCGACAGCTAAATCCATAACATTGCCACGGGATATAAATTCTTTAAACTCTTTTAAAAGTCCGTTTGATTCTTCAGCTATTTTCTTTGTATCAACATTTATTTTTTTCATATATTACACCTCAAAATTTATTATACATTAAGTTTAAATAAAAATAAATAATGTTTGCTTTATCATTATTTTATTAAAATTTATTTCAATATGTGTTGACTTTAAATATAGATAATGATATATTATCTTTGTTCGTTAAATTAGGTTTTGCTGTGGCAAAACTTATATTTAATATCAAATATGACACACCTGGATATGTGTAAAGAAAGGAGACTTATATTATATGACTACAATTAACCAATTAGTTAAAAAAGGTAGAGGAAGTAAAGTGAGAAAACCAAAATCACCAGTTTTGAGAATTGGATTAAACAGCATTCAAAAGAAAAAGACAGATCAAAATTCACCTCAAAAACGTGGAGTATGTACTCGTGTTGGTACAATGACACCTAAGAAACCAAACTCAGCACTTCGTAAATATGCTCGTGTTCGTTTGAGTAATGGTATGGAAGTTACTTGTTATATTCCTGGTATCGGACATAACTTACAAGAGCACAGTGTCGTAATGATTCGTGGTGGACGTGTTAAGGACTTAATCGGTGTACGTTATCATATCATTCGTGGTACTTTAGATACTGCTGGTGTTAAAGATAGAAAACAAGGTCGTAGTAAATACGGTGCTAAAAAACCTAAAAAATAAAAATAACATAAAATAGAGGAAGGGAGGATAATAATATGCGTAAAAGACGTGCGGTAAAAAGAGATGTATTACCAGATCCTATATATAATTCAAAAATAATTACAAAATTAATTAATACAATTATGCTAGATGGTAAAAAGGGAATTGCCCAAACTATTCTTTATGAGGCTTTTGACCTAGTTAAAGAAAGAACTGGTCAAGATCCAATGGAAGTATTTAACAAAGCAATGGAAAATGTAACTCCACAACTAGAAGTTAAATCTCGCCGTGTAGGTGGTTCAAATTACCAAGTACCAGTCGAAGTTACAGCTGCTCGTGGGCAAGCTTTAGCAATTCGTTGGTTAGTTAAATTCTCAAGAGCTAGAGGTGGTCATGGTATGGCTGAAAATTTAGCTAGTGAGTTAATTGATGCTTCTAATGGTACAGGAGCTGCAGTTAAAAAACGTGAAGATACACATAGAATGGCAGAAGCTAATAAAGCATTTGCTCATTATCGTTGGTAGAAAGGAGATAATAGTATGGCACGTGAAACATCATTATTGATGACAAGAAATATTGGTATCATGGCACACATCGATGCAGGTAAAACTACTTGTACTGAGCGTGTACTATTCCATACAAAGAAGATCCACAAAATTGGTGAAACTCATGAAGGTGAATCACAAATGGACTGGATGGAACAAGAAAAAGAACGTGGTATAACTATCACTTCTGCTGCTACGACTGCTTACTGGAAAAAATATCGTTTAAACATTATCGATACTCCAGGACACGTAGATTTTACGGTTGAAGTTAGTCGTAGTTTAAGAGTACTTGACGGTGCTGTTGCACTTCTAGATGCACAAGCAGGAGTTGAACCTCAAACTGAAACAGTTTGGCGTCAAGCTACTGAATTTAAAGTACCTAGATTAATCTTTGCTAACAAAATGGATAAGATGGGTGCAGATTTTGAGTATACTTTAGGAACAATTGATTCAAGACTAGGAGTAAACGCTAAACCTATTGAATGGCCAATTGGAGCTGAAAGTGACTTTAATGGAGTTATTGATTTAGTAACAATGAAAGCTTACCATTATGATGGAAAAGAAGAAGAAAATGCTACAGAAATTGAAATTCCAGAAAACTTAAAAACAATTGCTGAAGAAAAAAGAGCAGATTTAATTGAAACAGTTGCTGTATACGATGATGAACTAATGGAAAAATATCTTGAAGGTGATGAAATCCCTGTTGAAATGTTGAAGAAAGCTATCAGAAAGGGAACACTTGATGTAGATTTCTTTCCAGTACTTTGTGGTACGGCATTAGGAAATATGGGTGTAAAATTATTGCTAGATGCAGTAATTGATTATTTACCATCTCCTTTGGATGTTGAATCAATTAAAGGAACGGAACCTAGAACAGGTAATGAATTAGTAAGACATCCTTCTGACGATGAACCATTCAGTGCTTTAGCATTTAAGGTTATGACTGATCCATTCGTAGGACGTTTAACATTCTTCCGTGTTTATTCAGGACATTTAAGTAGTGGATCATATGTTATGAACTCTACTAAAGAAGAAAAAGAAAGAATTGGTCGTATTCTTTTGATGCATGCTAATAATCGTACTGAGATTACAGATGTTTATACTGGTGATATAGCCGCTGCTGTTGGGTTAAAGAATACTACTACTGGAGATACTCTTTGTGATGAAAAGAAACAAATTATTCTTGAATCTATGGAATTCCCAGAGCCGGTTATTCAACTTGCAGTTGAACCAAAATCAAAAGCTGATCAAGATAAGATGGCAATTGCTTTACAAAAACTTGCTGAAGAAGATCCGACATTTAGAGTTCACACAGATCATGAAACAGGTCAAACTGTTATCTCTGGTATGGGTGAGCTACACTTGGATGTACTTGTTGATAGAATGAGAAGAGAATTTGGTGTTGAAGCCAATATTGGACAACCACAAGTTGCCTATCGTGAAACAATTAAACAAGCAGGTGACTGTGAAGGTAAATATATTAAACAATCTGGTGGACGTGGACAATATGGACATGTTTGGGTTAAATTTGAACCAAATCCAGATAAGGGATATGAATTTGTTGATGCAATTGTAGGTGGTGTTGTTCCTCGTGAATATATACCTGTTACTGATAAAGGATTACAAGAAGCAATGGAAAGTGGTATTTTAGCTGGATATCCAATGATTGATGTTAAAGCTACATTATTTGATGGTTCTTACCACGATGTTGACTCTAGTGAAATGGCATTTAAAATTGCTGCATCTTTGGCTTTAAAAGAAGCTAAGAAAAAATGTAATCCAGTATTACTAGAACCTATAATGAAAGTTGATGTAACGGTACCAGATGAATATTTTGGTAATGTTATGGGGGACTTAACAAGTAGACGTGGACGTCCACTTGGACAGGAATCAAGAGGAAATGCTGTTCAATTATCAGCAATGGTACCTCTTGCTGAAATGTTCGGTTATGCAACTTCTTTGAGAAGTAATAGCCAAGGACGTGGTAATTTCATTATGACATTTGATCATTATGAAGAAGTACCAAAGAATATCGCCGAAGAAATTATTAAGAAGAGCGGTAATTAAAATTTGTTATAATTAGAAGGTATGGTAAGAGAAAATCTTAAAATTGGGCATTATTGTTGACGTTGATTCATTATTCTAAATGTGAATTAGATAATGTTGAATTGGAACTCCAATATCATTATCTATTGTTCGTCATTATATCCCAAAGAAGATGACTCTAAACTAAAAACCTGATGATTATAGAAAAAATAGTTGATAATTTATCAATTATTAGATAAAATAGAGTAGTAATTAAAAAAAGGAGGAAAATAAAATGGCAAAAGAAAAATTTGATAGAAGTAAGCCACATGTTAATATTGGTACTATTGGACATGTTGACCATGGTAAAACAACATTAACTGCTGCTATTACTAAAAGACAAGCTGAAAAATATGGTGGAGAATTTGTAGATTATGCTAATATCGATAAAGCTCCAGAAGAAAGAGAACGTGGTATTACAATTAATACTGCACACGTAGAATATCAAACTGCAACTCGTCACTATGCCCATGTTGACTGTCCAGGTCATGCTGACTATGTAAAGAACATGATTACTGGTGCTGCTCAAATGGATGGAGCAATCTTAGTTATTGCTGCTACTGACGGACCTATGGCACAAACTCGTGAACATATTTTACTATCTCGCCAAGTTGGTGTACCTAAGATGGTAGTATTCATGAACAAATGTGACCAAGTAGATGATCCAGAATTATTGGATTTAGTTGAAATGGAAATTCGTAGTCTATTAGATGAATATGACTATGATGGAACTAATACTCCAATTATCAGAGGATCTGCATTAAAGGCTCTTGAAGGAGATCCAGATGCTGTTGCTGCTATTGACAAATTAATGGATGCAGTTGACGAATGGATTCCAACTCCAGAACGTGACACTGAGAAACCATTCTTAATGAGTATCGAAGATGTATTCACAATTACTGGACGTGGAACTGTTGTTACTGGACGTGTTGAAAGAGGTAAGTTAAATCTTAATGATACAGTTGAAATCGTTGGTATCAGACCTACTAAGTCAACTGTTGTAACTGGAATTGAAATGTTCAGAAAACAACTTGATTTTGCTGAAGCTGGAGACAATGCTGGTGTATTATTACGTGGTATTGCTCGTGAAGAAGTTGAACGTGGACAAGTTTTAGCTAAACCTGGATCAGTTACTCCACATAAGAAATTTACAGCTCAAGTATACGTTTTATCTAAAGAAGAAGGTGGACGTCATACTCCATTCTTTGCAAACTACAGACCACAATTCTATTTCAGAACTACTGATGTAACTGGTGTTATCCAATTACCAGATGGTGTAGATATGGTTATGCCTGGTGATAACGTAGAAATAACTGTTGAATTAATTCACCCAATTGCTATTGAAAATGGTACTAAATTCTCTATCCGTGAAGGTGGAAGAACTGTTGGTGCTGGTAACGTTAGCAACATCATTGAATAATTTAATTTAGATAATAAAAAAGGGAACACAATTTTGTGTTCCCTTTTTAACATTTATGTATAATTTATTTTTTAGGAGACATACTCCTGTATAGTGAGTACATTGGAGAATTGATAACTAGATCAAATTCACCTATATATTCTTTAGCTATTGCATTATAACTAAATTTCATCTCATTTAATCCTTTATATTGATTATCTTCTTGTTTGAATACACCAGCGATAGCACCTAAATTAAAATATTCATATTGACTATTAGCATACTGTTCAATAATTTTCCACTTTGTTAAATAAGTAGCTTCAAGATTTTTGTATTCTTTATTGCTTCCTTCAACGATTAAGAAAATCTTATTGCCACTTTTAACAATAATAGTAGCTCCAACAATGATTCCGTCAGGATATTGTTTTAATAAATCAGTAGCGATAACCATATAGTTTTTATATGATGCCAGTAATTTATCTGACTCCATCTTTTTGGTTAAAATCTTATTCATATTTTTCCCTTTGTAACCATTAGATTGGATAACAGAAGTCAAATAATCATTTATTTCTAATTCTTTTTCATATAAATATTTACTATTTTCAACATATATTTTGGTATTGAGTTTTGCATAATACAATTCACAATTTTCTTTAAAACATTCACGCATTTGTTCATAATATTTTAAAGAATAGTTATTCTTTTTATCAATCAAATGATAAATCTTTGCAAAGTCACATTTATCATCTTTATAAATGCCTAATCCATATTTAGTCGCTTTGCGAAGTTTATTCCTAGTTTGTTTACTCAATTCTTTAAATAAAACTTTTGTATCTTTCCGCAAATCTAATTCGGCTTCCCAACGTGGTTTTGTTCCTTCAAAATAAGAATTAAATCCTAAATGGGTAAAACCACATTTTTTTAAATTATCCATAATGGTGTCAATCTTTGGATTTTTAAATAAAATATTGCCTTTCTTATCTCTTTCAGAACATACGATTAATGGATCAATTTTAAGTAATAAGAAATGACTTTTTAACAAGCTAGCTTTTAATTCACGCATCGCTGAACGAACTAGTTCTTGATTATCATAGTCAATTATAATTCCTCTTGGCACATAAGCATATTTAAATGTCATAAAGACATATTTATAAAACATGACAAAGGCACCTACTAATTCGTTATTTTCTTGAAAACCGATGTATTCTTCCTTTAAATCAAATTTGTTTAGTAAATTACCATATGCTGAAGTCTGAAAATAACTTGAATACTTAGAATTTGTAGCATAGTTGTCAAACTCTTTTGGGCTCAGTTTTACTAACTTCATATGCATACCTCCAATATTTCTAATTATACCATATTTTTTATCTATTTAAAATAATTCCAGTATAAATACCTGTTTATATGTGAAGAATATATTTTAGGTGATAAAATGAAAATAGTAAATATAAAAGGAAGAGAAGTCTTGGATTCGCGCGGATTCCCAACTGTTGAAGTCGAGATGACCCTAGAGAATAAAAAGGTCTATCGCGCTATTGTGCCATCAGGAGCTTCAACTGGTGTACGGGAAGGATTAGAACTTCGTGATAACGATGCGAATAGATTTCACGGTAAAGGTGTATTGCAAGCGGTTAACAACGTAAATACAGTTATTAGAGATGCATTATTAGAGCAAGATGTCGATAAGGTCGATGACATTTTATTATCATTAGATAAGACTGAAAATAAAAGAGAATTAGGAGTTAATGCTATATTACCAGTTTCTATTTGTGCTTTTAAGTATCATATGGAAAATAATGTAGTTGTATTTGATAAAGAACCGCAAATAATGTGTAATATTATCAATGGTGGTGCTCATTCTGATAACAATTTAGATATCCAAGAATTTATGATTATCCCTCAGGGTAAAAATATTGAAGAAAATGTGAGAATGGCTTCAGAAGTTTTTCATAGTTTGAAAAAAGTTTTGAAGGAACACGGTTATTCAACTTCTGTTGGTGATGAAGGCGGCTTCAGTCCAGAGTTAAAGTTTACAGAAGAAGCTCTTGATATGATTAAATTAGCAGTAAAAAATAGTAATTATGTATTTGGCAAAGATATTTTAATTGGATTAGATGTTGCTGCAACACAATTATTTGAAGAAGACTCATATTATTTAGATGAAAATAAATATCAAACTGTTGATTTTATTGATAAATTAGAAGATTTAGTGGAAAACTATCCAATAGTGTCAATTGAAGATCCCTTTGAGGAAAACGATTTTTCTAGCTTTGCTGAACTAACCAAAAGAATTGGTAATAGAGTAATGATTGTCGGAGATGATCTATTTACTACTAATAAAAAATATTTAAAAAAGGGAATTGATAATGGTAGCTGTAACGCTATTTTGATCAAGCCAAATCAAATTGGTACAATTAAGGAAGTTATAGAGACAGTCAATTTAGCTAGAAAATATAACTATAAAATTATTATTTCCCATCGTAGTGGTGATACTGAAGATTATTTTGTAGCTGATTTGGCCGCCTACTTAAAGGCAGATTATGTCAAGTTTGGTTCAATGTCGCGGAGTGAAAGAACTTCTAAATACAATGAACTGATAAGAATATTTGAAAAATAGTTATTATAATTAGTTGAAAATCTATATTTTATTGCTTTTTTTAAACAAATATGTTAAATTATATGAAGAAAAAGGAGTGGTAGCATGGAGATATTTTTGATTATAATTTCAGTTCTTTTAATAACTATTGTTTTATTACAAAGTAACAAGGCCGAGAGTGCAGCTCAAATTATATCTGGTGGTAATTCTGATTTGTTTAGTAATCGTAAAGAAAGAGGTATTGAGTTATTTATTAGTAGATTGACACTTATATTAGGTGTAATATTCTTTGTGGTTTGTGTAATATTAGAACTAGTTGGTTAATAAGAACTATTATTAGTTCTTTTTTTATTGTATAATTAAACTAGAGGTGTGCCATATGAAAGAAAAAATACTTGAGATTTTAAATAATTCTAATAAAGCATTAACAGTTGAAGAAATAGATAATAGATTAAATTTAAAAGATATAAAGGAAACACGGGAATTTTTAAATTTATTAAATGAACTTGAAGAAGAAGGAGAAATCTATCATTCTAATAAGAATAAATATATGCCTTTTAACAACGGCCCTTTGAAAAAGGGAATTATTCGTATGAATAAAAAGGGCTTTGGATTTGTTGAAGTCGAAGGCTATGAGGATATTTTTATTTCAGCTGATAATATTAATAATGCGCTTCATAATGATACCGTTGTTGTAGAAATATTAAAAAGGAAAGATGATGGAAGACTAGAAGGAAGAATCGTCAGAACGATAAAAAGAGATTTATCGACAATCGTTGGTGAAGTCTTATATGTTGGCAAAGATTGTACGGTTATTCCGGATGATGATAAATTAAAAGTAGAATTAATTGTTGATACAGAGGGCGAAAACTTAGGATTAGTTGATGGTCATAAGGTAGTTGTAACAATAAAAAAACTTTTATCCAAAGGAAAGTATTCTTGTCATTTAGAAAAGATTATTGGTCATAAGAATGATCCTGGTGTTGATATTTTATCAATAGTATATAATTACGATATCAAGGATACTTTTGATGAAGAAACTATAGCTGAATTAGATAACATCCCTGAAAGTGTCAGTGATAAAGAAAAATTGGGAAGACGAGATTTAACAAATGAAATTATTTTTACAATTGATGGTGATGATACTAAAGATATAGATGATGCCATATCAATTGATAAATTGAATAATGGTCATTACAAATTAGGAGTTCATATTGCGGATGTAAGTTATTATGTCAAAGAAGGTAGTGCTTTAGATAACGAAGCAATGTTAAGAGGTACAAGTGTCTATTTAGTCGATAGAGTTATACCAATGCTTCCTCATAAATTGTCCAATGGTATTTGTTCATTAAATCCTAATGTTGATCGGTTAGCTATTTCTTGTGTTATGGAAATCGACGAAAATGGTAAAACGGTCGATTATGAGATTTTTGAAAGTGTCATCAGATCAAGAATTCAAATGACTTATAAAAAAGTAAATCAAGTCATTGAAGAGAATGTCATTCCAGAAGGATATGAAGAATTTGCTGATAAACTACGATTAATGGATGAATTATCAAAAATTATTCGAAAAGCTAAAGATATGCGTGGATATATTAATTTCGACGTTGATGAAGCCAAAATAATTGTTGATGAGAAGTGTCATCCAATTGATATAGTGTTGAGGAATCGTGGCCGTGGTGAAAATCTTATTGAAGATTTTATGATTTGTGCTAATGAATGTGTTGCTTCACATATATTTTATATGAATCTACCATTTATTTATCGTGTTCATGAATATCCAAAAGAGGAGAAAATTAGAGATTTTTTATCTTATTTACAAACACTTGGCATTACAGTCAAAGGTAATATAAAAGATGTTAGTCCTAAGTCAATGCAAAATTTATTGAATAGTTTAAAGAAAGAAAAAGAATATAAAATTCTTTCTAGTCAACTTTTAAGAAATATGCAAAAAGCTATCTATTTACCACAGAATCTAGGTCATTATGGTTTAGCTAGTAAATGTTATACGCATTTCACTTCACCAATAAGAAGATATCCTGATACAACTGTTCATAGATTGCTTAGAACTTATTTATTTAATAAAGATATGACACCAGAGACCCTTGCTAAATGGGAAGAAAAACTAGTATTTATTGCTGATAATTCATCACAAAAAGAAAGAGAATCCATCGACTGCGAACGCGATGTTGAATCAATGAAAATGGCTGAATATATGGAAGATCATGTTGGTGAAACATTTGAAGGAATGATTTCTGGAGTTGCTAATTTTGGTATGTTTGTTCAATTGGATAATCTAGTTGAAGGATTAGTTCACATTACAGATCTAAATGACTTTTTTCATTACGATGAAGTTGCACAGACATTAACCGGTGAGAGAACCAATATGAAATATCGCTTAGGTGATAAAGTATTAGTTAAAGTCATTCGTGCTTGTAAAGAGGAAAAAGCCGTTGATTTTGAAGTTATAAAAAAAATAGGTGATGAAAATGAAAAGAAAGAGGATAATAAATAATAAATCAATAGTCATATTGAGTATAATTATCATTACTTTAATTTTATTCGTCACAGCGATTGTTGTCATAAAAAAAGAGTTTTTTACAGATGATATAAACAGCATTTCAAATGATGATGCAGAAAGAGTCGATGAAGTTGCTGAAGATCCCATTAAGAGATATAAGTTATCACTAATTATGGGAGGAGATGCCTTAATTCATAGTGCTGTATATGGAGATGCTCAAAGAGATGGTAAATATGATTTTAAACCAATGCTTGAAAACATCAAACCGATTACTAGTCAATACGATTTAGCGTACTACAATCAAGAGACTATTTTAGGTGGTGTGGGACTTGGATTATCAACATATCCTTCTTTTAATTCGCCTTATGAAGTAGGAGATGCGTTTATTGATGCTGGATTTAACGTTGTCAGTTTGGCTAATAATCATACCTTGGATCGCGGTTCAAAAGCCATAATTAATTCGCGAAATTATTGGAATAGTAAAAATGTTATGGTGAATGGTAGCGCAACCAGTGAAGAAGAAAAAAATAATATTGATATCAGGGAAAAGAATGGTATTACTTATGCGCTTTTATCTTATACAACTACAACCAATGGTATAACCAGAAAAAATAATTATTATGTCAATTGGTACAGTGAAGAAGCAGTAAAAAATGATGTTGCGGCCGTTCGCGATAAAGTTGATTTATTAATGGTGGCGATGCATTGGGGTGTCGAATATAATACAGGAGTTACAAATAATCAAAGAGAGATTGCTAAATATTTAGCATCTTTAGGAGTTGATATTGTTATTGGTTGTCATCCTCACGTCATTGAGCCCGTAGAATATATTGATGATACCTTTGTCATATATTCACTTGGTAATTTTATATCAGCCCAAAGAACTGATGAACAATTGAGTGGCTTATTAATGAGTGTCAATGTTAATAAAACGGTAGATATGCTTACGGATACGACAACTGTTTCTATAGATGATCCAACTGCGCAATTCATTTATACTTATTCTGATAGAAGTACGAGTAGTCGTCATGGTTTTAAATTGTATCCCTATGCGATGCTAAATGAAGAACTATTTGGAAATTATAAAACGATGTATGAAACATTAAAGAATAGACTAACTAGTCTAGATCCATCAATTAAAGTTGTTGCTTTAGAAGAGGAGGTATAAAATATGGAAATACTCAATCGAAAAGCTCGCCACGATTACTTCATTGAAGATGAATTTGAATGTGGTATTGTCCTAACCGGTACAGAGATTAAATCAATTAGAGAAGGATCTTGTAATATCGGTGATAGTTATGCAATTATACGTAATGGTGAAATATATATTTTAAATATGTTTATTGGAATATATAAAGAAGGTAATATTTTTAATCATGAAGAAAAACGTACCAGAAAATTACTAATGCATAAAAAAGAAATATTGAAATTAAATGATAAAATTAAATTAGAGGGATTTACACTCATACCTTTAAAAGTTTATTTTAATAAAAATAGAGCTAAGGTTCTAATCGGTTTATGTAAAGGTAAAAAGAATTACGATAAAAGAGAAACAATTAAAGAACGAGACATCAAAAGACAAATTGACAAACAATCAAAGCAAAGGTATTAATATCATTGAAAAAATGCACTTTTTGTGATATAATACAATACATATGGGGGCGACCTGGTTTCGACGGGATTATTTGGACATGGATGGCAAGTAGATGGCAATCTATAAATGCGAAGTTAAATATAACTGGAAACAAAATTAAAACTGTACTAGCTAACATTTTTGGTGCAAATGCATCAGCTGTTAGCTTTGCCTAATTTAATATAAGGTGTACGCTCTTTTAGCTTTTTCTCGTGAAAGTTAATAAGGGTTCATTTTAGCGAGATATATCACTATTTAGTTTAGGAGTAGTGATGAATTTTACTAAACTTGCTGTGAGATAATTCGTTAACTAGTTTTTCTCATAGTGAAATCGATTAGTTAACTAAACTTGTAGAAGTCTGTGCGTCATTGATTTCGGACGGGAGTTCGATTCTCCCCGCCTCCACCAGATTGATACTAAACTCGGATTTTCATAGTTCGAGTTTTAAAATGATTTAATTTATGTTAAAATATTTTATGGAAGAATTGATATATTTGTCAATTTAGAAAACACACTTGTATATTGACAAATAT
>CANROW010000013.1 GCA_947632345.1 uncultured Bacilli bacterium
ATATTGTTTTATGAAGTATTACCAGGAGAAAAATGTTTCTTTGTCATAGTAAATGGTGATACATTGTATAAATATCGTTTGACAAAAGCGTATTTGGAAAGAGAAGAGTTAGAAAAACATCAACAAAAAATAGATTAGATATGAAGGTGATAGACAGTGCGAATACTAAAGAAAATATATATTTATCCAATTTTGGTGTTGGCAGTTTGTTCTATTACCATTGTATGTGCTTCATTCTCAGAAAATATGACAATAATGGGAGAGGCATATTTGCGGGTTGATGAAGAGATCAGAATAACAGATTTAAAGATGTTAAGTACAAATGATAGTAGTTTCGAAAAGTACAATAGTAAATATTCAAAAAATTCAACCAGTATGTTTGTGACGTTACCACAAACGACATCAACAATAACTTATCAAGTGACAATTGAAAATAAGTCTAATTATGTCTATGTCATTAGTGATATAACAGATGAGCTAATTAATAGTGAAATTATTTATACAGTAGATGATTATAAAATAGGGCAAGGCTTAGATCGCAAATCCATAACGACTATAAATATAACTTTTAAATATAAAAACGGAACAAGTGTATTGCCATCTAATATAGATCAAATAGCTAATATTTATTTTAAGTTTGAAAGACCACAAGCCATTCAATTGTCTTATAACAATTCTATTAGTAAAACACATTGTACGGATGTACAATGCGCTTTAGATGAGTTGTATGAATTATTAGGAGGGTAAGATGATGGATAATCAAACCAAAAGAGCTAACATAATTGCCTTAATAGTAATAATAATTTTGTCATCAGTAACAGTGGTATCAGCGACTATTACAATAATAACCAGCAGTGATGTAATCTATGATAATACTACAAGTGGAGGAAGCTCGAAAACTGTTCAGGGTTCAATAGACGAATTGTATAAAAAAGCTGAAATATTGAGTGAAGAAAAGGAAAAAGCCCAGAGCCCAGAACCAGAAATGGATAAAGTATATAAAGATGAAATTCTTAATGGTGCGGATCCCGTTTTAAAAGGTGGAATGATTCCGGTAACTATTGATGGTGGTGGCGCTGTTAAATATGCCAGTCTTAACAGCAAGTGGTATAGTTATAAAGAGAAAGAATGGGCTAATGCGGTCATACTAGTAGATAATCCAAGTAAGAATTATAAAAAAGGAGATACTATTAACCCAGATGATATTGAAAGTTATTTTGTTTGGATACCGAGATATCGTTATAAAATATGGGATCTTGGATTATATACTAGTACCTATAGTCTTGGTGATCTAACTGATGATTGGAATTCAGATACATCAGTTGGACATATAACTGGTAATGCTCGTCTTATTGATATTGTTTTTGAAACAAAAGACAATCCTACCAAAGATGGTGTTGATAATGAATGTACTACACCACTTAACGCGGGTGATAGTGGTCATTGTAATGTCGGTGATTATATGACCCATCCAGCGTTTATCAATTTTGATGTCAATGGATTTTGGGTTGGAAAGTTTGAAATGGGATATGAAAATAATCAAATTATAGTAAAGCCAAATGTTACTTCTTGGCGTTTTCAAACAGTAGGAACGTTTTTTAATACAGCATATAGTTACAATCGTGACTTAGATTCCCATATGATGAAAAATACAGAATGGGGAGCCGTTGCTTATTTATCTCACTCAGCTTATGGTAAAGGAAGTGAGATAAATATCAATAATAATGAAAATTATTTGACTGGATATTCAGCGGCTGCTGGTACAGATCAAAGCACTTATCCGGGTACTTACGAAACTACTTCTGATAAAACGCAACCGTATAATACAGCTACTGGTTATTTAGCTAGTACGACGGGGAATATAACAGGCATATATGATATGTCTGGTGGAGCGTTTGAATATTTAGCCGCATATATGGATAATATAGTAGGAAGTAGCGGATTAACCGTCGATTTTATAAATTCTCATAAAAAATATTTTGATATTTATCCATCAGATAGTGATATTAATACTTATAATAAACGAATACTTGGTGATGCAACAGGTGAAATGGGTCCGTTTTATTATTACTATGATGGTGATAATGAGAAGCGTTATCATAACGCCTGGTACGTTGACAGTTCATACTTTGTGTTCTCTTCGCACCCTTGGGTCGATCGAGGCAGCAATTACAGCTTCGGTGTGCTAGCCGGTCAGTTCTACTTCAATAGAAATACGGGCGGTCTAGGTTCTGACTTCGGGTCGCGCCTCGTCCTTGCATTTAATAATTGAGACTTTTTAAATTTAAAAATGAAATTGCTGACGTACAAATGTACCTTAGATGAATTATTAGGAGGGTAAGATGATGGATAATCAAAACAAAAGAACTAAAATAATTGCCTTAATAGTAATAATATTTTTGTTATCATTAACGGGTGTATCAGCTGCTATTACGATAATATCAAGTAGTGATGTAACTTATGATAATACTAATAGTGGTGGAAGTTATAAAAATGTCCAAGGCTCAATAGATGAATTATATAAAAAGGCCGAAATATTGAGCGTAGTCTATAAAGATGAAATTCTTAATGGTGCGGATCCCGTTTTAAAAGGTGGAATGATTCCGGTAACTATTGATGGTGATGGTGCTGTAAAGTATGCAAGTCTTTATAGTAAGTGGTATAGTTATGAGGAAAAAAAGTGGGCTAATGCGGTCATACTAGTAGATAATCCAAGTAAGAATTATAAAAAGGGCGATACTATCAAAGAATCTGATATTGAAAGTTATTTTGTTTGGATACCGAGATATCGTTATAAAATATGGGATCTTGGATTATATACTAGTGCCTATAGTCTTGGTGATTTAACTGATGATGCTAATTCAGCTACATCATTTAGACATATAAGTGGTAATGCTCGTCTTATTGATATTGTTTTTGAAACAAAGGATAACCCTACCAAAGATGGTGTTGATAATGGGTGTACTACACCGCTTACCGCCGGTGATAGTGGTCATTGTAATGTCGGTGATTATATGACCCATCCCGCGTTTATCAACTTTGATGTAAATGGACTTTGGGTCGGAAAGTTTGAAATGGGATATCAGAATAGTCAAATTATAGTAAAGCCAAATGTTACTTCGTGGCAAAATCAAACAGTAGAAACATTTTTTAATACGGCATATAGTTACAATCGTGACTTAGATTCCCATATGATGAAGAATACAGAATGGGGAGCTGTTGCTTATTTATCTCACTCAGCTTATGGTAAAGGAAGTGAGATAAATATCAATAATAATACAAGTCTTAAGACTGGATATTCAGCGGCTGCTGGTACGGATCAAAGTACTTATCCAGGCACTTACGGAACTACTCCTGATAAAACGCAATCATATAATACAGCTACTGGCTATTTAGCTAGTACGACGGGAAATATAACGGGTGTATATGATATGTCTGGTGGAGCGCATGAATATTTGGCTGCATATATGGATAATATAGTAGGAGATAGTGGATTAACCGTCGATTTTATAAATGAACATAAAAAATATTTTGATATTTATCCATCAGATAGCAATGCTTCGAATTTTAATAACCGTATACTTGGTGATGCAACAGGTGAAATGGGGCCATTTTATTATTATTACGATGATCCTGGAAAACGCTATCATAACGCCTGGTACGCTGATGATTCCGAATTTGTGCGCTCTTCGAAACCTTGGTTCCATCGAAGCGGCCGTTTCTACGTCGGGGTGTTAGCCGGTCAGTTCTACTTTTGTGGTACAGAAGGCTATGCCTATCCTGAATACGGGTCACGCCTCGTGTTAAGTTTTAAGAATTAAAATTTAAAAAAATTTTTAATTATTTTATTTGAAACTTTCATCAACATTTTTGCTTTTTTTTAAGCAAAAATAATTTTTAAATTATAGAATTTATAGTAACTCTAAATTGAAAAAATTAGGAGTTTAGATTGATATAAATGTAGGTGATAAAAAAATTTGCCAAGTAATTAAATGGTGAAAATTAAAATGTTTGAAGCAGTATATGATGTAATGCTCAGAGTGTAGACAAACCCTTAGTTTTTTTCTGAAGTTTGGTCTAAACTTTTCCAACAACCAAGTGGTAGGTGAATGAAATTTATTTCATTCTTTTTTATTGCAATTGTAAATATAATATTTTATCTTGTAGATATTTTTGTTTTTGTATAATATAATATAGATATGTTTAAAAAAGGAGTGAAATTATGGCAAATGAATTAAAAGAAATTACTAGCCGTGATGTCGATTTTGCTAAGTGGTATACTGATGTTGTCAAAAAGGCCGATCTAGTAGATTATTCGCAAGTAAAAGGAAGTATGGTTATTCGACCATATGGTTATGCTATCTGGGAAAATATGCAGAAAATATTGGATCAAGAATTTAAAAAGACAAATCATGAAAACGTCCAAATGCCGATGTTTATTCCTGAGAGCTTACTAAATGTTGAAAAGGAGCACGTTGAAGGATTTGCTCCAGAGGTAGCTTGGGTTACACACGGAGGAAATGATAAACTTGAAGAGAGAATGTGTGTTAGACCGACGAGTGAAGTTTTATTTTGTGAACACTTCAAAAGAATTATTAAATCATATCGTGATTTGCCTCTTTTATATAATCAGTGGTGCACGATCGTTCGTTGGGAGAAGACTACTCGTCCTTTCTTGCGCAGTCGTGAGATTTTATGGCAAGAAGGACATACGATGCACGCAACTAGTGAAGAAGCTAAAGAAGAGACTTTGCGGATGTTGAAAGTATATGAAGATTTTCAGAGAAATGTTTTAGCGCTTCCTGTCATCGTCGGTAAGAAGACCGATAAAGAAAAATTTGCTGGAGCTGAAGCAAGTTATACTTTGGAAGCAATGATGTATGATGGAGTAGCTCTTCAAAATGGAACAACGCATTACTTTGGAAATGGTTTTGCGAAAGCTTTTGGTATTGAATATTTGGATAAAGAAAATAAGATGGTTACACCATACCAAACATCGTGGGGAGTTACGACGCGAATGATCGGAGCAATTATTATGACTCATGGTGATGATAATGGTCTCGTTTTACCACCAAATATTGCTCCTTATAAGGCTATTGTCATACCAATTGGTAAAGATGAAAATGTTTTAGCGCAAGCTAATGCTATTAAAGATAAATTAATAGCCAAAGATATATCAACAAAAATAGATTTAACTGATAAGACGCCCGGTTATAAATTTGCTGAAGCGGAAGTTAAGGGATATCCAATTCGCATTGAAGTTGGTCCAAGAGATTTGGCCAATGGTCTTGTCACATTAGTTCGGCGTGATACACTTGAAAAGATGCAAGTCAAGTTAGAAGATATTAATTCTGAGGTGGACAAATTACTAGTTGATATCCAACAAAATCTTTATGACCGCGCTTTGAAAAGAAGAGATTCAATGATTTATGAGGCTAATAATTATGAAGAATTCACAGATATTGCTCTTCATAAATCGGGATTTATTAAAGTTAACTGGTGTGGTGATGTCGCTTGTGAAAATAAGATTAAGGATGATTTTGGTATTAAATCACGTTGCTTAATTGAAAATGAAGAAGTGACTGGACCATGTGTATGCTGCGGACGTGAAGCTAAACATCGTATCTATTTCGGTCGTCAGTACTAAAGAAAGTTTTAACATACTTTCTTTTTTTTGTCCTTTTTTCGACATTTTTTTCATATCTATCGTAATAATATAAAAATAGAGGTGAAGATATGAAAAAGAAATTGATTAGGGGAGTGATAATACCACTTTTATTTGCGATTACTCTTGGCTTTTATGGAGCTAAGATAGCTTATCAATTCTATCAAGTTAAGAAGGCTTTGAATGAACGCACTTTTAATGCTTATGCAATCCAGTATGGCGTTTACACCAGTCCAACAACACTAGAAAAAAATTTGGCCAATCTCGATGACTATGTCGTCAGTTTAGAAGACGGAAAGTATTATATTTATCTAGGTTTTACGACTGATTATAACAATCTCAGTAAAATGCGTAGTTTATATGCTAATAAAGATATAAACGTCTATACGAAAGAAGTCTTCATTGATAATGATGAATTTGTCAGCAGTCTTGAACAATTTGATGTTCTATTAGCGAGTGTCAATAAAGAAGAAGATATCATTTCGGTCAATGAAGCTATTTTATCGAGTTATGATGAAATAATTTTAGGTAATTAAGTATTTGTCTTCAATAATAGTATTGGTGATAATATGATAAAAGATCTTCCGCTTGAAGAACGCCCACGGGAAAGAGCTATTCATAATGGGATAGAAAAACTCTCCAATAGCGAACTTCTTTCAATCATTTTACGAACTGGTACTAAAGAAAAGAGTGTTAAAGATTTATCGATAGAGATAATTGATTTAATTGGTGACATCACTAATTTTCGTGATTTGACTATGAATAAACTATTGACAGTTAAAGGCATTGGTCAAGTTAAAGCAATTGAACTCATCAGTGTCATCGAATTCAGTAAAAGGATCTATCACGATACAAATAAAAATTATATTAAAATTATTAGTGCTCAGGATGTATTTGAAAATTATAAAAATCTATTTTTTGATGTAAAACAAGAATTGTTCTATTGTCTTTATTTAGATAATAAAAATGTTGTTATTGAAAGGAAATTGTTATTTATGGGAACTATCAATCGCAGTGTAGTACATCCAAGGGAAATATTTAAAAATGCCTATTTAACTTCGGCCTCTGGAATTATTTGTCTTCACAATCATCCCAGCGGTGATATTACGCCATCTCTAGAGGATAAAAGACTGACAAAAGCTTTAGTGGAAATTGGTCAAATTCAGAATATTCCGGTCCTTGATCACGTCATCATCGGTGAAGATAATTATTTCAGTTTTGTGGAGAATGATCTATTATGAAAAAATATCGAAAAAGGCGTCATTATAATCGTCATGTTGATTTGCGTTATAAAATTATTTGGGGAATGTTACTCCTCGTCATCGGAGTTCTTCTTTTAACTTTTTCATTTAAAAACGAATTATTTGTTACGGAGTGGATCAATAATATCTTTTATTATCCCTTTCATAACTTAGTCAACAATGACGATTTGATTGGGCAAAATATTAATGATGAATTACAAAGAGAAATAGATGATTTAAAAAAGTTGACTAATATAAAAAATGTCTTAACTGATTTTGAAGTTATTAATAGTGTCGTCATCGCCCGAAATTTATCTTATTGGGATGATGAAATAGTGATTAATAGAGGTCGTGAAAATGGCGTCGAAAAGGGGATGGCCGTCGTTGTCAGTGAGGGATTAGTCGGTTATATAAGTGAAGTTTATACGACATCAGCCCGCGTAAAATTATTAGCGAGTCCTCTCTACAACAACACTTCTGTTAGAGTAAATGATTTATATTTAGTATTAGAATTTGATAAGGATCATAACTTGATCATCAATCAGTTAGATAATCGTGACGTCATTAAAGAAGGCGATATTGTTTATACTAGTGGTTTAACTGAAAAGTTTCCTGCTGGTCTAACGATTGGTCGTATTTCAAAAATAGAAGAAAATACTTATGAGAGTGGTAAAAAATTATATGTTTCTTTAGATTATGATGTCAATTCCTTGCGATATGTTTCCGTCTTGAAAAGGAGTGCCCAATGAAAATAAAAATCTTTATTTTAGAATTGATAGCTTTTCTTTTTGACTTTATCTTACTTCTTTTTCTTCCCTTTAGTATCAATCATATAACTTTTATCTATCCTATGTCTTTTATCGTTACCAATGTTGTTTTATTCAAATATTTAAATAAAAAAAATTTTTTTATCTATACTATTTTTATAATTATTTATTCTGCTGTTTTCTTAAATAATATCATCGTAGGCATCATTATTTTTTCAATAATATATTTCTTTACTAAATTATTAATTGATCAATCAATCTATTGGCGATTTATTATTTCAATAATCATATACGATTTATTATTCTATTTAATTCTTTCAATATTTAATAATTATGATTTAACTTTTATGGACTATTTTTATAAATTATCCCGGATTATCATCTTTAATTTTATCTATTTAATGATAATTAAATTAGTTCTAAAAAAGTATGAACCTTAATATTTTATATTGAGGTGTTGATATGGATTATACTACTAGTAAATTCTTAAAAAATAATAATACTAAGAAAAGTTTTTTCAAATCATTTATTAATAAATCTCTCATTTGTATAATAATATTTTTAATATGTTTAATTACTTTAAAAAATAATCCAAGTCTAAAAGAAAAAGTTTATAATTATGTTTTTAATAACAATATTGCTTTTTCTAAACTACATGATCTATATGATAAATATTTAGGTGGTGTTGTTCCTTTTGACAATTTATTAGTAGATGATACAGTATCTGTCTTTAGTGAAAAAATGCAATATACTAAAAAAGAAGATTATAATTCTGGTGTTAAACTAACTGTTGATAACAATTATTTAGTTCCTATTTTAGAGAGTGGAATTGTGGTTTATATCGGTGAAAAAGAAGGATATGGAGATACGATTATCATTCAACAAGTAAATGGAGTTGATGCTTGGTATAGTAATGTCAATACCAATATAGCTCTATATGATTATGTTGAAAAGGGTTCTTTATTAGGTAATACTAAAGATAGTAATTTATATCTATATTTTCAAAAGAATGGAAAATTTATCGATTATAAAGAATTTATCTAAAAAGATACATATAGATCCTTTCTTTTATTTTTTTATGATCATATCGTGTCTATCAGCTTCCTTTAAAAATTTTTCTTATTTTTTATCAATTATTATTATTCATGAATTAGGACATTTGACGATGGGAATGATTTTGGGATGGAAAGTTGATAAAATATGTCTATATCCCTATGGTGGAGTAATTAAATTCAATGAAGATATCAATCGCAAATTGATTGAGGAAATAATGATTTTGATAATGGGACCTATCACGCAACTTATATACTTGTTCTTTGGTAACTTTATTTTCCGTAGTGCAATATTTGTTCAGTATAATTTAGCTATTTTATTTTTTAATTTGTTGCCCATATATCCCCTTGATGGCGGTAAAATATTGAATCTTTTATTAAACTATTTTTTTTCTTTTCGCATGAGTTATTATTTATCCATAGTCACATCATTTATATTTTCTTTTTTGCTCATCTTCATATCTCTAAGAGAAAAATATACTTTTAATTTAATCTTTATGTTTTTAATCGTCATCAGTAAGATCTTTGAAGAACTGCGAAAAAGAAAATATTATTTTAATAAATTTATTCTTGAACGATATTTAAATAATTATCATTTTCAACATTTAAAAACGATTTCATCAATAAAAAAAATGATGCGTGATAAAAGGCACATCATTAAAAATCATAATACATATTATACCGAAAAAGAATATTTAAGAAAATTATATGGAAGGAAATGATATTTGGACTTTGTCTTCTTCCATTTCTTTTAATAGCTTTTTCTTATCTATTTTGCGAATATATTTTATATAGCATTTACCACATAATGGGACGTATTCAATGCTGTCGGACGAACCATCAATGACGTTTTGTTCACCAGAAGAGACGAATTTACCATTGACTTTGCGAGCATTAAAACGCGCTTTTTTACCGCAAGAACAAATTGTTTCTAATTCCCGGACTTCATCACATAATTCTAATAATCTTCTCGAACCAGGAAAACTATTGGTTTGAAAATCACTTTTTAGACCGAAACAGATGACAGGAATATCTAGAATTTTAGCTATATACCACAAATCTTCAATTTGTTTTGGTGATAAGAATTGAACTTCGTCGACTAGAATACATTCAGTATTTTTTATTTTTTTAGAATACTTTTTTTGAAGAATTGGCTCATCAGCTTTTAGAACGATATCAACTTGTCTTTTCGGACCAATTCGCGATACTAAAAAATTGTCACCTTTCGTATCTATTTCTGATTTGAGGAGGAGAATGCTACGGTGATTTTCAGCATAATTGTATGCCACTTGCAGAAGCATCATACTTTTACCAGAGTTCATTGCTCCATATCGAAATTCTAACTTTGCCATAACATCACACCCTTAATTTTAATTATAATTTTCTTTAATTCTTTTGCAATAGAATTGACAAATTTTGACATCATCTGACAAAAGCCACATAGAATATGTTGGTGAATAGTATGAAAAATATTCGTGATCTATATGATTGTGATTATGATTTTGAAATAAAAGACATTAAAACCAATTCAAAAGAAGTTGAAAAAGGCGATCTATTTGTCTGTACTAGAGGGGTAAATATTGACCGACATCAATTTATTAATGAAGCAATTGAAAATGGTTGTAGTGGACTAATTGTGGAAAGAGGTAGCAGTTATAGTGTTCCTTTTATTAAAGTTCAAAATACCAATAAAGAATTAGGAATTATATCAAAAAAATTTTATGATTATGACGATTCTTTAAAAATGATTGGTGTTACGGGAACGGATGGGAAAACGACAACTTCATCCATCATTCGCGACATGTTGGATAATTGTGGTTACATTGGGACTAATGGTGTCCAAAGTAAAAAATTAAACTTAGCGACCAATAATACTACTCCTGATATCAATTTGCTTTATAAATATCTCAAGATGTTTAAAGACGAAAATCTGCAGTACGTCAGTATGGAAGTGTCCAGTGAAGGACTACTGCACAATCGTGTCCAAGATCTCGATTTTGACATTGGGGTTCTAACCAATATCAGTGAGGATCATCTAAATGTTCATAAAACATTATCTAATTATATCGATTGTAAGTTGAAGTTGTTCCAAAAAATAAAAGGCGATGGTTTTGCGGTTCTCAATCGTGATGATCGGTTTTTTGACAAATTTAGAGAAAATTGTCATTGTCATATCTTCACTTATGGTAAAGATGAGCAAAGTGATCTATTGATTAAGGATTATAAAATTGCGGAAGATAAAACAGAAATAGATTTTGTCTATAAAAATCAAAACTATCACATCGTCAGCAATTTGCGTGGCGAGTATAATGTCTATAATTTAATGGCAGCGATTGGGACTTTATTGTGTTTGAATTTTGACATTCAAGATATTATTAGTAGAATCAAAAATATTTCTTTGGTCAAAGGTCGATGTGAAATGTTTAAAACAGCTAATTTTACAGTTGTCTTAGATTATGCTCATACAGAACGCGCTCTAAAAAGCATTTTGACCTATTTGAATGAAATAAAAAAGAATAGGATTATCACGGTTACGGGAAGTGCTGGCGGACGAGAAAAAGAGAAAAGACGAGGAATGGGAAGAGTTGTTCAAGCAATGTCGGACTTAGTCATTTATACGATGGATGATCCGCGTTATGAGAAAGTCATCGATATCATTTCTGATATGAAAGATTCATCTAAAGATAATTATCTAATTGTCGAGAAGCGGGAAGAAGCTATTGCGAAAGCCTTTTCTATTGCTGAAAAGAATGACATCATTTTGGTTGCTGGCAAAGGACGAGATCACTATATGGCGGTATTGGATAAATATTTAGATTATTGTGATTATGATGTCATTATGGATCTGTTAAAGAAATATGCAGAAAACAATTAGAGGTAAAGATGTGCTTGTCGAATAATAGAATATTTTGTCAAAAAGTAAACATATAATTAATTGAGGTTGATTATATGTTTTTTAAATTATTGGATTTTTTAAAAACTTTTTTCATGTTTACTGGTAGCTATTCAAATAATGTTTTTTATGACCCTCTATCTAGTGAAGAGGAAGAAAAGTATTTAAAATTATTACAAATGGGTGATAAAGAAGCCCGCAATAAATTGATAGAACACAATTTGCGATTAGTGGCGCATATCGTTAAAAAGTTTGATAGTAAGAGCGTTGATCAAGATGATTTGATCAGCATTGGAACCATTGGTCTAATCAAGGGAGTTGATACCTATTCTCCAAAGCATGGCACAAAGATTACCACTTACTGTGCCCGTTGTATCGAGAATGAAATATTGATGTATTTTCGCAGTAATAATAAAAATGAAAAAAATATATCCCTAAATGAACCGATTGGTTTTGACAAAGATGGCAATGAGATAACCGTTATGGATGTCATAAAATTACCTAGTCCTGATTTTATTGATGACATTCAAACTAAGGATAATATCAAGCTTTTAAAAAAATATATCAACGTCTTAACCGAACGCGAAAGAGAAATTATCATTAAGCGTTATGGCCTTGATAATAACTTAGAACAGACCCAAAAGGCGATTGCGCGCGAGTTGAAAATATCGCGCAGTTATGTTTCCCGCATTGAAAAAAGGGCTCTTACTAAAATCTTTAGAGAATTCTTAAAAGAACAGAATGATAAGAGATAGATGTATCTCTTTTTATATTTACAAAATTACCAAAAAATTCTATAATTATATAGAATGGATGGTGAGAATTGATGGCTAAAAAGATTCTATTTGTAATCATATTTATTCTTTCTTTAGCTGCTTTAGGAGGAGCCGTTTTTATACATCACATCATACATTTGAATGGTGAAAGTGTCGTATATTTATCTTTGAATGATGAATATCACGAGAGTGGTGCAAGGTTAGATTTATTGGATGAGGATAATATAAAGATTATTGGTGAAGTGGATAATACTAAAGTCGGTGATTATAAGATTAAATATGAAGCCAATGTTTTAGGAATAAAGGTCAGTACGAGTAGAACCGTTAAAGTTGTTGATCGTGAGGCCCCTTCTATAGAATTAGTCAATGGTGAGACAGTCAATGTTTGTAGTGTAGAAGGGTATAAAGAAGATGGGTATAAAGCAATCGATAATTATGATGGTGATATAACTGACAAAGTTAAAGTTGAAAGACAAGATAATATCATTTTTTATACAGTTTCTGATAGTAGTAATAATTCGGTTACCGTTAGACGGTATTTAAGTAGAAAAGATGATGAGAAACCTGATTTGAAATTGAAGGGTGATAGTACTTATGTCATTGCATATGGCGCTAATTTTCAAGATCCTGGTTATGAAGTAAGTGATAATTGTAGCACTAATATTGATGTCAAAGTAGAAGGACAAGTTGATACTAGTAAAGGCGGCATATACGAGATAACTTATACAGCGACGGATGAAAATAATAATACTAGTTCAGTCAAGAGATATGTAAAAGTTACTGATCATACTTCTAATAAGGGAGTCATCTATTTAACTTTTGATGATGGACCAACAACCAGTTCAACACCAAAGATTTTGGAAATTTTGAAGAGAAAGAATGTTAAAGCAACTTTTTTCGTCATCAATCACGAAGCTGGTAGTGATTATTTAATTAAACAAGAATATAATGAGGGACATACAGTAGCTCTACACAGTTATACGCATAACTATCAAAAAATTTATACATCAACTGATGCTTTCTATGACGATTTACAGAAAATTAGCGATAAAGTTGAAAGGCTTACTGGTGAAAAGTCTATGATTACTAGGTTTCCAGGTGGATCCAGTAACACAGTTAGTCGTAACTATCAAAAAGGAATAATGTCCCAACTCGCTAGTGAAATGAAAATCAAAGGATATCATTATTTCGATTGGAATGTCGATTGTGGTGATGCTGGTGGTGCTAAAAATAGCGATGACGTTTATAATAATGTCGTTAAAAATTTGAGCAAGAATAGATCTAATGTGGTCCTCATGCATGATTTCGCTAATAACACAAAGACAATCAATGCTTTGGAACGGATTATTGATTACGGACTTGCAAATGGCTACAGATTTGATAAAATAGATATGACGACACCGATGGTTACACATAATGTTAATAATTGAGGAGTTTCATATGAAAAAAGATAAGAGAATAAAAAAGTGGGGTTTTTTAATCAGTCTATTGCTTCTAGTTTTATTGCCTTTTAAAGTTAAAGCCGATACAGTTGTATCAATTACTGGTAATGATTCAGCTTCTCCTGGCGATACTTTGCGTTATGCTATTGAGATAAGTTCAGATGATGAAGAAGAAGTTATAAATGCTTTTAAGGCTGGGGTCTCTTTTGATAGTAACATCTTAACTTTCACAGCTATTGAGCCAAGTACGGGATGGACAGGAACAACTGATGGTGGTAATTCTGGTAAAGAAGTAGAATTTAAAAATAGTAGTGGAGTAAATGGTAAAGTAGTAGTTGCCAATCTAGTCTTCAAAGTGAAAAATGATGCGAAAGCAACTAGTGCTACTATATCTTTAGTCGCTCCAAAGTATTCAATTAAATCAGAAGATGGTGTAACTACTTCGAAAGATTTTACAACTCTCAATAATAAGACTTTAAATGTCAAATCTAGTGATAATACGTTGAGTGAGTTAAAAATAAATGATAAAAAAGTTGAAAACTTTTCGTCAAATGTCTATGAATATAAGATTGATGTGGAGTCAACTGTTGCTTCAGCTAAAATAAATGCGACGACGAATTCGGGGAAAGCCACTTTAAAAAAAGACTATGGCAACAGAACCGTAAGTCTAAATTATGGAAGTAATACCTTTAAAATTGTTGTCATCAGTGAGAGCAATGTTGAGCGAACTTATACGATAACGATTAACAGGGAGGATACGCGTAGTACTGATACGACCCTATCATCTATTTCTGTTGATGGTGTCGTAATTCCTAATTTTAAAAGTTCTACTTATAAATATACTGTAAAAAAATATAAAGTTGAAAGCGTTGATATCATTGGAATTGCTCACGATGATTTAGCTACAGTCAAGGTTAATCCACCAAAAGAAGTGATCATTGGTCTAAATACTTATGAGATTGTTGTCACTTCTGAAAATGGTGATACCGCAACTTATAGTGTCATCATCGAAAATGTTGATACAGCGATAAATAAAAGATTAAAAACTTTATCCATTAAAGGATATGATATTGATTTTGATCGCAATAACTATCGTTATGAAATAATGTACAACAAAGAAAAGTTTAAAGATTTACACGTCTACTTTTCAACTGAATCAGGTAGTGATGAAGTGACAGCATCTTTGACACCTAATATTAATGAGGATGAGGATGCTTTAAAGAAGTTAAAAGTAGGCGACGAAATAACGATTGCCATTACGGGAATTGATGGTGAAACAACTGAATACACGATTGTCGTTGTCAAAGATAATCGTATTAGCTTCTTCTTAGTCTTTGAACTTTTATTGATGGCAATTATCATTGCTATAATAATCGTCATTGCTGTTCAAAGAAAAAAAGGAAATAAGAAACGCAGAAAGAGTGCTTACAAGACTAAAGTTGTAACTCCTGAAAAGAAAGAAGAAATCGTTTCTAAAACAACGCATTCTGAAAGTGCTGTCACGATTGTCGAAGGCAAAAAAAAGAAAAAAAGATTTTCTATCTATGAAGAAGAAGAAATAACACCAGAAGATGAAGACGATGATACCAAAGAATTTAATGAACAAGAATTGAAATAAATAGAAAAAGATAGAAATAAACTTTTGTTTATTTCTATCTTTTTCTGGAGGTAGAGATGAGATATTTTATTCCGAGTAGTTATTATAAGAGTATATATGATATCAATTATGATAAATTGGCTGAAAAAAATATAAAGTGTATTATGTTTGATTTAGATAATACTCTAGCGCTAATTGATGAGGGATATCCTCCTAAAAAAGTAGTGGATTTCATGAAAAAACTCAATAAGCGATTTGATACTTATATCATTTCTAATAATAATAGAAAAAGAATTGCTAAATTTTGTAGTAGTTTTGATTCAAAATTTATCTCTTTTGCTTTAAAACCATTACCAAAAGGATTTAAACAGATTCAGAATATGAAGGATTACTCAAAAGAGGCGATGTGCATAGTGGGTGATCAATTGATGACGGATATCCTTGGGGGAAATCTTTTCGGATGTCATACTATTCTCGTCGATCCTCTAGGAAAAAAAGATCTAAAGGTTACGACTTTGAATCGTGCCGTCGAAAAAGTTTTAATAAAAAGGTTATCTAAGAAGGGAATCCTAGAGAGGGGAAAATATTATGAGTAAGAAAAAGACTTGTATCGGTTGCGGTATTGTTCTTCAAGATGAAAATATGAGTCAAGAAGGCTATACTAGTAATATTGATAATGATATATGTAATCGTTGTTTTCGGATGAAAAATTATGGTGACTATCAGATAGTTACGCGATCAAATGAGGAATATATAAATATTTTGCGGGATGTCAATAAGACTAAAGATTTAGTTTTATATATTGTTGATGCCTTGAATTTTGAGAAAGATATCACAAGTATTAGACAGTATCTTTCAAATCGAATGATTCTTGTCATCAATAAAAGAGATGTTTTACCGAAGAGTGTTAAAGATGAAAAATTAATTAGTTATTTTCAAAACTTAAATCTTGATTTTGCGGATATCATCATCATCAGTTGTCATAAAAATTATCATTTGGATGAACTGATGAATATGATTAATAAATATAAGAAGAGTAAAAAGGTTTATGTCGTAGGTAATACTAATGTAGGTAAAAGCAGTTTAATTAATAAATTGATCAAAAATTATTCCGAAAAAGAAGGAGAGCTTACTATTTCGCCAATGCCTTCAACTACACTCAATAAAATCAGTATTAAATTGAATGATGATTTGACCATAATTGATACCCCAGGACTAGTTAATCGTGGCAATATTGTCAATTACGTCGATAGTGATCACGTAAAAAAGATAAATCCGAAAAAAGAGATAAAACCAAAAACTTATCAAATCAAAAAAAATCAATGTCTTGTCATCGGTGATTTAGTAAGAGTTGATTATGTTGAAGGCGATAAGAACAGTTTTACGGTTTTTGCATCTAACGATTTGAAAGTAAAACGTTATAATAGTAACCGGTGTCAGTTTTTAAAAAACTTATCTAAGATTCCATATGAAGTTGCTTATCATCAAGATTTAGTCATTGATGGGTTGGGGTTTATTAAAATCGTTTCAAAAGCTAAATTAGATATTTATGTCGATATAAATGTTAATGTTTATACAAGAAATTCTATCATCTAAGACAAAATAGTTAAAAAAGACTAAAAAGTTTGTATTTTAGTCTTTTTTTTATTATAATTATTATGGGTGTAAATATGAAATTAAATGTTAAAGATACAGCAGTTAATTACATACAATATGGTAAGGGAAAAGATTTAGTTTTACTCCATGGATGGGGGCAAAATATTGAAATGATGAAACCACTTGGCGATAGACTTAGCGATAAATATCGCGTTACTATTATTGATTTACCAGGCTTTGGTAACAGTGATGAGCCAAAGAGTGATTGGACAATTGAAGAGTACTGTGAATTTGTTGAAGAAGTATTAAAAAAAATAAAAGTGTCCAATCCAACAATGATTGGTCATTCATTTGGCGGAAGAATTTCGATTGTCTATGCCGCTCGTAACAAAATCGATAAATTGGTGTTATTTGGCAGTCCCTGTGTGCGACGGGCCCAAAAGTTGAGTTTAAAAGTAAGAATATTAAAGAAAATGAAACAAATACCCGGTTTGAATAAAATGGAAGGGTTTGCTAAAAGGCATATTGGAAGTAGGGATTATAAGAATGCTAGTGATATGATGCGCCGCATTTTAGTAAAAACAGTTAATCAAGATCTATCTGATTATGCTAAAAAAATAAAACATCCAACGCTTTTGATTTGGGGCGATAATGATACTGAAGTTCCTGTTGAACAAGCAAAAGAATTAGAAAAGTTGTTAGCCGATGTTGGCTTAATTGTTTTACCAAACTCTGGGCACTATGCCTATTTAGAGAATTTGTTACAAGTAGAGAAAATAATAAAAGAATTTGTATAGGAGGATTTTATGGAAGATGTTTTTTTACAATGGTCATTAATTGGAGCATATGTTGTAATGGCTATTATCTTTGTCTATTCAATGATCAAGATGAAAAGAAGTTTGCATATGGCTCAACAAAATCTGTACAATGAAAATGATCGTTATTTGCATTGGATTAGCAAGAATAAAAATGAGATATTTAAGAATATAGATGTGTTTGGGGCAATATTTGTTTTAGCTCTAAGTATGACTTATAACACCTATGTCTACTTTTATTTCTTAGGAATAACAATATTTGTCTATTTGATTTGTGCAATATATGCCGTTAAAAAGAGAAATAGTGACCAAAATAAGAAACCCCTTGTCATTACAGCTAGGGTTAAACGACTTATCGCTACGACGACAATTTTATATCTAATACCTTGTGTATTGGGAATTGTATTCCACAATTTTATAGGTGATTTTATCTTTGTTTTAGCCGTTATGGCGATATTCAATTTTTACATTGTCTATGCTGCATTGATAATTAATATTCCTATTGAAAAAATGGTTTATAAACATTTTGAAAAAAATGCCAAAAATAAATTGGCAAGCATACCTAATTTAAAGATTATTGGTATTACTGGTAGTTATGGTAAAACTAGTTGTAAAAATATTCTCAACGATGTTTTGAGTATTAAATATAATACTTTAGCTTCTCCTAAGAGCGTCAATACTTTTAATGGTTTAATGATCAATATTAACAATCAACTAAATAAATTCAATGATTGTTTCATAGCTGAAATGGGAGCTTATGTCAAAGGCGAGATTAATCGACTTTGTGAATTAGTCAATCCACAATATGGCATTATTACGACGATTGGAACTGCCCATTTAGAGACTTTCGGTAGTGAGAAAAATATTCAAGAAGGTAAAATGGAATTGATCGAGTATCTACCTAAAAATGGTGTTGGTGTTTTAAATCGCGATGACGAAAAGCAAAAGAGTTATAAGTTTAAGAAAAAAGATCATTGTAAAATTCTTTGGGTTGGAATTGATACTGATGATGAAGTTGATGTCAGAGCTAAGAATATCAAGTGTAGTAGCGAAGGAACTACTTTTGATTGTCTCTTTAAAGGGGATAAGAAGAAATATCAATTCACAACTAAATTGCTTGGAAAACACAATGTATATAACATCATTTCAGCCCTAGCTTTAGGACGGGAATTCGGTATCGAAATCGATAAACTCCAACAAGCGGTTAGAAAGATAAAAGTTGTTGAACACCGTTTAGAGATTAAGAATTTTAATACTTTTTATCAATTGGATGATGCCTATAATTCAAACCCAGTTGGGGCTAAAGCTGCTTTAGATGTCCTAGATATGATGGATGGTATGAAAGTGGTTGTCACTCCAGGAATGATTGAATTAGGTGATAAAGAAACCTATTATAATAAAGAATTTGGCAAACAGATTGCTGATGTTGCTGATAGGGTAATCCTAGTTGGTAAAAAACAGACTGAGCCAATTTTAGCTGGCTTAAAAGAGAAAAAATATGATGAAAAAAACATTGAAATTATAAATGATGTCCGGATTGCATATAAAATGCTTGGAGAAATTAAAACAAAGAAAAAGATATATGCCTTATTTGAAAACGATTTACCTGATACATATAATGAAAAGTAGGAGATGATTTGAATGATTAAAGTAGGAGTTATTTTTGGTGGAGAAAGTGTTGAACACGAGGTAAGTATCATATCAGCTATTCAAGCTATGAATAAGATGGATAGTGAAAAATATGAAATTGTACCAATCTACATAAGTAAAGAAGGCGAATGGTTTACAGGAGATTTTTTGAAAGAAATAGAAACATTTCAAGATATGAATCTTCTCAAAAAATACGCCAAGAAAGTTGTCTTATATAAAAGAAATGGCAGTTTTGTCCTTCAGAGCAAAGGCTTCTTTAGAACGATAGTAAAGGAAATTGATATTGCTTTCCCAATTGTCCACGGTACGAATGTTGAAGATGGAGTCTTACAAGGATATCTAAAGACAATCGGTATTCCTTTTGTTGGTAGTGATGTCTGTGGTGCTGCTTTAGGACAAGACAAAATCTATCAAAAACAGATTTGGAAGAGTGAAGGATTACCAATCCCTGACTACACTTGGTTCTTCGATAGTGAATATGAAGAAAATCCTGAGGAAGTTCTCAAAAAGATTGAGAAAAATATCAAGTATCCAGTGATTGTTAAACCAGCAACGCTAGGAAGTAGTGTTGGTATTAGCGTAGCTCATAAAAAAGCTGAATTGATTGAAGCAATTGAAGATGCGATTGTCTATGACAATAAAATATTGGTTGAAGAAGTTATTGAAAATTTGACAGAAGTAAATGTCAGTGTTGTTGGAAATCATGATAGCCAAGATACGAGTGTCATTGAGCAAGTCTTAACCGATAATGATTTATTGACATATGAGGATAAATATATCGGTGGTAGCAAGAAGAGTGGAGCTGGCAAAGGAGCATTGGCTGCAACTCGTAAAATACCAGCTGATATTGGTGATAAATTGACTAATGAAGTTAAAGACGTTGCTGTTAAAGCTTTTAAAGCTTTAAATTTGAGTGGTGATGTTCGAATTGATTTCTTAATTGATTCAAAAAAGAAAAAATTGTACATCAATGAAGTTAATACAATTCCTGGTTCTCTTGCTTTCTATTTGTGGGAACCAGTTGGCAAAGATTATACAGCGCTATTAGATGAAATGATCAACATTGCCATTAAGGATTATAAAAAGCGTATGAATAAAACACATTCCTTTGAAACAAATATTTTAAGTGGATTTAGTGGTGGCGTTAAAGGTTTAAAAGGAGCTAAAGGGGTAAAATCATTAGATAAATAAAAATTACGATGTTCTGCTAGGGGGTGGAAGTATTGAATGACAATTTTGAATCCGACCTAGAAGAGTTGAGTGATGAGGCTCTAAAATATATTGGTGTAACTAATTTAGAATTTCACACTCGACTTTCTAGAGAAGATCTCGATGAAATCCAAAAAATTATTTTTTCAATCAGTACTTTAATACAAGTTACTTTCAAAGATGGAACGACTGTTGATGATATTGAGAACATCAAACACTTACTTGAATTATCGCCAATGTGTAATGATAAAAAAATTGAAAAAATGATTTTACGACAAAATACTTTAGAAGAAGTTAAAGATATTTTAGCAATGCCATATGAAAATCCTGATACGTGGCATATTGCCTATTCGATTATAGATGGAACTTATATGTTGACTACCTTGCCAAATTATCGCGTCATGGAAGAATATATAAGTATTGTCCTATCTTGTGTTAAAGAGGATATGACACCTTTAGAAAAGATAAAAGAAGTCTATGATTTTGTTAAACTATTAGACTTTGATGAAAATGGTAGTGATCGTTTACCAGATATAGTCAAAGATCGTCGAACTAATAATTTAGGATTCAGTCTATTATTTTCGGAAATACTTAAAAGACTTGGCATCAAGATTTTTATAGGTCAGGTTAAAAGAGATAATTCGATTGAGAATATCACGATGATTGACGTGAAAGATGAAAAATATGGAGCCGATGGAATTTATGTTTTCGACCCAGCCAGTGATTCGATTCCTAAACACGTTTACAAGAGTGATGCGATTAGAAAAGTAAATTATAATTTCTTCGGCATAACTCTAATGGAGTTAAGTAATACTAAGGAACACGATAAGTTATTACCGCCACTCTTATTCTTAAATTTGGATTCTTTTGAATACGCTAATCGAAAAATTGAAAAGAGAGATCGTCTTCATCTCGAAAAAGTATTTGAATGTCGTTATGAAGAAATATTTGATAGAATTAGAAATACGAAAGCTATCAGTGATGAAAAATTATTAGAACTATTTATCAATACGGTTCATGAAGAAGATTTTTTAGGACTTCATCGCAACATTAAAGAGTTATTGACTGATAACTATCAATTGCGGAAGAAAAATATATTTTGTGAAGCGCTTGATGAAGATAATTCGCTTCCCATTCACGATATTTAGAAGATTGATTTAATCTTCTTTTTTGTTGCTTTAATATTTAAAATTAATAATTACTATGTTATAATTGTTATGATAATAGGAAGGGTTGATTAGATGAATAATAAGCAGAGTGGTCAAGCTTTAATAGAATTTGTCATTATTCTACCAGTTTTAATTTTGCTTATCTTTTCATTTGTGGATTTAGGGCGAATCATATTAGAAAATAATCGTCTAGAAACGATTACGACCTTAGTAGTTAATAAATATCGTGAGACAACCGATAAAGATGATATTATATCCTATGTTCAATCATCGGGATATAAAAATATTGATATTGATATTGTGACTGAAGATCGTTTATTGAAAGTTACAGTTACGAAAGATATTGATATAATGACCCCGGTTTTGAACAATATCTTAGGAGATCCTTACGAAATATCCGTAGAAAGAGTTGTCAATTATGAAGAATGAAAATGGTCAAGTCCTAGTGTTATTTATCATCATTTTACCGGTATTGTTGCTTGGGGGAGCTTGTCTTGTCGATTCGTCATATATGTTGTACCAAAAAAATAGATTAGATAATATTAACAATGATGTCTTAAACAGTTTGAAAAATCAGGATGATGTTTCTTTAGAAGAAGTGCAACGTCTTATTAAACTTAATGATGAGTCAATTATTAATGATAACCTCGTCGTCGATCAAAATATAACTATTGAAAATCATCTTTTAATTGAAAGTATCTTTGGCAAGATCATCGGTATTAAAAATTATCGTGTTGAATCTAAAAAGAGTGTTAAACGTAAAGATGTTGAAAGACTGGTTTTAGATGTTAATCATCTCAGCGATTATGACAATACTAATAATTATCTAATCCAGAATAATGGTGTCATATATGATAATGGTTTAATTTTTGATGAAGCTAGTCTTTTAATAGATGATGTAACCTTAGATGATAGTTATCGGATAGAGGTAGCATTCAGTTATGATGGCGACGGTCAATTGTTGGAATTTAACAATTTGTTAGTAAAAATTATGAATGATAAATTGTTTGTCAATGACAGAGAAATCTATTCTTTAACTAGCAATAAACTCTATACTTTAGAGATTAGTAATAAGACCATTTATTTGAATGAATCTTCTTTTGCTAATAGTATTGATATCGATAATAAACGTGGTGCTTTACTCATTGGTAGTGACTTTAAAGGAATAATAAAATATATAAAAATATATAGTATTGGAAATTAGGTGATATTGTGGAAATAAAAAAGGGAAAAATTTTAACAATTACGTCAATGAAGGGTGGCGTAGGAAAGACAACGACCGTTATGATGTTAGCTAATATTTATTCTAAATGTGGGAAAAAAGTATTAGTTCTCGATTTAGATTTATATAATGGTAATTTAGCTTTTGCCTATAATGCTAAAGTTAGGGGATCCATCTACAACCTATGTGATGATATGGCTAATAATCGTTTAAAGAACGGAATTAATGAAGATTATGCGACTAAAGTTGATAAGAATATCTATTTGATATCATCACCTAAAGATCCAAGACAGGCTAATAAGATTAATAATAAATATTTGAATAACATTTTAGAGTCTTTAAGATTTACTTATGATGTGATAATAGTTGATACTAGTCATATTTTGAGCGTATCAAATATGATTGCGTTCAGTAATAGTGATCGCATTGTCGATATCGTTACTAATGACAGTTTTGATTTACAGAATACTAAGACTTTTGTGGCGATTTGTAAGAATATGGAAGTTGAAAACTTAGTCTTAGTTCTCAATGAAGCAATGGATAATAGAAAAACCTTCTTCACTAATTATGATATCAAGAGCATTACTAAAAAGAGTATTGATTACACCATTCCTAGTTCATTATATTTAAAGAATTTTGATCAACTCGTAATGGATGGTAAACTTAGTAATTTTGATGAACAGATAAAAGGAGATGCTAAAAAGAGTTTTCAAAATTTTGCTTCTCACATGTTGACTTTAATTGAGGATGAGGAGGAAGAAATAAATGAAAAAAACTAATTGGTTAAACGAGTTTGATATCAAAGATTTGGCTTTAGAACAAGAGACAGCGAAAACGGATTATGATGTTTTTGAAGATAAGAATTTACTAGATGATTTTCGTAATCGCATAATTCAAGAGTTAATTGATAATAAAATTGTCAATTCTGATAATGTATCTAGATATATTAATGAAGAGATCAATCGTATCACTGACGGTTATGATTTGAGTGGTCAAGAACGGAACTATCTATTCAATTTGATTGAGAATGAGATTAATGGTTATGGACCCATTACCGAGTTGTTGGAAGATAGTAATGTTACCGAGATAATGATTAATAGTCCTAATGAAATATACATTGAAGTAGATGGTGTTCTATCACGAGATAATAGTGTTTCATTCATCAATAATGATCACATCATTCGAACGGTTCAAAGAATTATTCAACCCCTTGGTCGAACGATCGATTCCGCCAATCCGATGGTCGATTCAAGATTACCAGATGGGTCAAGAATTAATGCGATTATTCCGCCTTTATCTGTAAAAGGACCAGTTGTTACTATCCGTAAATTTAAGAATGATATGGACAATATTGACGCTTTGATTGGTAACGGAACATTAACCCCATATATGGCCCGTTTCTTAGATGCCAGTGTCAATGCCAGATTAAATATTTTGGTGTGCGGTGGTACGGGTAGCGGTAAAACGACGCTTTTAAACGTTTTATCCAATTTTATTGGTAACGAGGAAAGAATTATCACGATTGAAGATGCGGTTGAACTCCGTTTGAATCAAGAACACGTCATATCTTTAGAAACGAAAAGTGTCAATTATGATCAAGCTGGGGAAGTTACTATTCGGGATTTAGTTCGCAATTCTTTAAGAATGCGTCCTGATCGCATCATCGTTGGTGAAGTTCGTGGTAAAGAAGCTTTTGATATGCTTCAAGCAATGAATACGGGTCATGATGGTAGTATCACGACCTTGCACGCCAACGGTTGTAATGATGCCTTGAATCGTCTTGAAACAATGATTTTGATGGGAGAAATTGAATTGCCAATCAAAGCCATTCGGGGTTATATCGAAAGCGCTATTGACCTCGTCATATCCATTGAGAGATTGAGTGATGGTAAAAGAAAGATCACATCTATTTCCGAGATCGTCGGTTTTGATGGTGATAGTATTGAACTAAAAGAAATATTCGGTTTTATCAAACATGGTATGACGGAAAATCGGGAAGTAAATGGTGAATTCGTTTTCCACGAATATGTACCACGTGTATATCACAAGATTAAAAGTCGTGGTATTGATACTGTTGATGATTTGTTTGAAGGAATTATCCAAAAAGAAGAGAAGAAAAATAAAAAGACGAAAAGTCAAAAATAAGGAAGTGATAAAATGAATAGTGTGCTTGAATTAGTCATCTTTATAATGCAAGTACTTACAGTAATAATTCTATTTTATTGTTTATATAGGTTATTTCGTTTTCATAAGAAGACAATCTATGAAAAAAGATTTGGTCCTTTTTCTGTAGAATTGTTAGAAGATGACACGGAACCTCTTTTTGATGTTATTGTCGATAGTTATTTAAATATGAGAAATAAGTTGTCAAAGTTCTTGATAAGGACCAAGATATTTGATTCTTATAGTAAAAAATATGAAAAATATAGTAAGGAAGCTAAAGTGACATTGTTGGATGATATGAATTATATATCAAACAAGATATTTATTGGTTTAGGCTGTGTCATACTATTATTATTTTCTTGTATGTTTAAGTATAAAGATATCAGTTTGTTATTTATCTTTACCGTTTTTTTGATAGGTTTCTTTGTTTTAGACATATACTTAATTGTTATGGATAAGATAAGAAAAATAAGCATTGAAAAGGATATGAATAAAGCAGTTATAATCATGAACAATGCTTTTAAGTCTGGTTATAGCATCATGCAAGCTATTGAATTAGTGGCAACAGAGCTTGATGGCGCAATCAGTGAGGAATTCAGAAAGATGTATATGGACATAACTTTTGGATTGACAATGGATGTGGTCTTCAATCGTTTCGCGGAACGAGTTGATTGTGTTGAAGCTCGGTATATGGCGACTTCTTTAACGGTCGTAAACAAGACAGGTGGTAATATTACCCAAGTGTTTAACGCTGTTGAACGAAATGCCTTTGCTCGAAAAAAACTTAAAGATGAATTGGCCAGTGTCTCAGCTTCGGCTAAAGCTATGTTTAAGATATTGATAGTAGTGCCAATATTTATTGTAGGATTATTACTTCTATTAAATCCAAATTATTTTTTACCGCTATTTAAAACACCATTGGGATGGTTATGTCTAATTGCTAGCATTCTTCTCTATGTCATCTATATATTTATAATAAGAAAAATTGTTTATTTGGAGGTAAATTTATGATGAATCAAAATAAAAAGCAGATATCATCAAGCATTTTCCCCAAAGAAGTTGTTGAAAAATACCAAAGAAAAATCAATTTATTGGGAGGAGAAACCAAATTTGATGCCATTTTTTTCTTAAATGTACGATTAGTGACTTCCATAATTTTGTTTTTAGTGGTATTATATGTGTTCGAGTTTGGATATTTTCTAGCGCCATTAATCAGTTTTTTATATTTTAATTTATTTTATTATTTTACGATTGGTAAAAAAATAAAGAAGAGATGTGATAGATTAGATGTTGAAGCTATGTACTTCTTTGAAATCATGACGTTGGCTTTAGAATCAGGAAATAATTTAAAACAAGCTATTCACATATCGTGCGATAATATTGATAATGAGTTGTCTAGGGAGTTTAAAAAAGCTTTAGATGAGATGGAGTTTGGTAAAAGTTTTAATGAAGCGCTAGATAGTTTGAAGAGAAGAATTCCATCTGATACAATTAATAATATTATTTTAAATATTACGCAGGCTAATATTTTAGGAAGTAATATAACTAGTGATATGTATCGACAAATTGATTATATTCGGGATAAAGAAATTCAAAAAGCCAAAGGAATAATTAGTAAGATTCCTTTAAGAGTTTCTGTCATATCGGTAATATTTTATATACCGTTAATAATGTTGTTGATTTTATCACCAATGATAATAGAATTTTTAAGTTAGGAGAGATAAAAATGAGTGGACATTCAAAATGGGCAACTATCCATCGTAAAAAAGGATTGTTAGATGCCGAAAGAGGAAAAATTTTTCAAAAAATTGCGAAAGAGTTATATGTAGCCGCTAAAGGAACAAATGGTAATCCTGATGATAATCCTGGACTACGATTGGTTGTTGAAAAAGCTAAGAGTAACAACATGCCGAAAGATAATATTCAAAAAGCTATTGATAAAGCTGTTAAATCAGTTGGTGGCGAAGATTATGAATCAGTTCGTTATGAAGGATATGGTCCCAATGGTGTAGCTTTTATGGTTGATTGTCTAACGGATAATCGCAATAGAACGGCAATGCTAGTGCGTTCAACATTTACGAAGCGTGGTGGAAATCTTGGAACGGATGGTTCTGTTTCTTATATGTTTGAACGGCGTGGAGTTATCGTCATTGATAAGATCATCTCTGAAGATGAAGCTATGATGGTTTGTCTTGATAATGGAGCTGACGATTTTATTACTAATGATGATAATTATGAAATATATACATCTCCAGATAATTTTCTCAAAGTTAAAACAGCTCTCGAAGAGGCTGGTGTAAAAGATTTCTTGACTAGTGAAATTACTTATGTTGCGAATAATTTAATTGAGTTAGATGATGAAGCTACTGAGAAAGTAATGGCACTATCTGATGCTTTAGACGACATTGAAGATGTTCAAAATGTATATCACAATTTAGATATATAATTTATAAAAAGCATGTAAATGCTTTTTCTTTATAAAATGGGGGTTTTATGGTGGATATTGAAATAGTTGATGAAAAAAAATCATCATCCAACCAGTATAATAGTCAAAAAAATAATATTGAGTTAGATGATCATTTACTAAAAATGCTAACTCCTCATTGTTTAGGATTGTTGAAAAGATTGGAAAATTATAAGAGAACGACAGCTAATTATGCTTTTACACAAATTGAAATAAAGGCTTTACTTTATAGTCTTTTGGAAACCATAAATTTATTTGATCGTACTTATGATGAAACGATGATTAGAAAAACCCAAAAAGATGTATTTGATGTTTTGGCTTATTTTAGTGCATCATCATTATCTGTGGAACAAAAAAAGTATGTTTGTAAAGTATTTTTTGAATATATAGGTTCTTACTTTATGAAAAATTATCCTGATGAAAAATATTTCTATGATTTATTGACGAATGATGGAATGTTGAATAATGCGATGATTAGATCATACATTTTTTCTGAGAAATCAGCTTATAGAATGCAGCTTACTATTGAAAGAAATATGATTTTATTCATGGTCAGTATGGTCGAACTATTTGCTGGTGTCGATGATTCAACCCAAGATAAAATCGACTATATATTTCATAGTAGTAGTGAAATTGTCAGTTATTTCTTTTACTCTAATAAAGAAGTAATAGAGTCTTTTTTCAGTAAAAAAATGCTTGATAATTTTAATAAAGAAACACTTAGCTATTTATACCGAATATATGGTTTTGATGGTATGAATGACGATTTGTCACAAGCTGATGATAGATATTTAAAAGTCATCAGTGCAATGAGTGATTATATACTTCATACTACAGGAAACAATTTTTTCTTCTTTTACTATTTATTTTCTAATTTATATTCTAAATCGGAAGGATATCAAGAATTTGAAAAATTAGTCATCAATTATTATGATTCTTATTTTGAAAAAGATAAAGAAAAGAACTTTGATGATGCACCAAATTTTCATTTATTATTAAATTTCCTTTTATGCCAAAAATGTGATATGACGGATAATATTTTTAAAGAACGAAAACTAGATAATCAAAAGAAGTATGAGGATATATATAAGACAAAAGAATTTAGTACTTCTAATATTCTTGATAGAATGAATAATCTTGTCACACTTCACGAAACAAAGAAATTATATTACCAATTAGCATATGGTATTAGTTTTGAACAAGCGATGTATATCTGTTCAACCTATGGTGAATATTTAGAAGAATACCAAGACGAAATATCACAAGAAGACCAATGGATATTAGATATGCTCCAAGATATAGTCGCGACCAGTTATATAAGTCTTGAAGAAGTTGATAAAGTTCAAGAGATTCAATGGAAGATTCATAGAATCATCGAAGAAAATGGTTTTATTGGAAAGATTAAGGATGCTAATTATCCTGTATTACGTTCTTTTCTCAACAGAATGTTTATGAAAAGATATAATGCCAAATTATTTAAAGTTGATGATAATACGAAGGTTTTGTCCAAAGACAATGGTGTTTTAGTTGTTGATGCCGGCTTAAAATTTAGTATGCTAGTCAGTTGTGTTAATGCTGCTCAAAATTTCTATGATGAGCAAGAAAATTCCAAAGATAGATATAACACATCGCATTACAGTCATAATCAGGGTATTTGTTGCAGTTACATCAACAATCAAAATTTAGGGATTATCAGTTTAGATAGACCAATATTAGGTTTTTCTAATTTAAGTGATGATTGTCTCATTTCAATGGGAATAGGTGATATCTATTCTGAACCTAGCGAGGTTGATCCTCGTAAAAGTTGTGAAGCTGACTGTTGCTCAGGGACATATTTTACAACGCCTGATAGCTTAATTGATAACACGCGTTTCGGATATAATGAACTATTTATAGATCGTTTTTTACCACGAGATGAAAAGGGCGAGATAAAAGTCCAACCGAGCTATATTGTAGTTTATAAGTTTGATGAAAAATATCAAAATTCTAAGCATTATAAAAATGGATTAAAAATGGCTCAAGAATTTCATATTCCTATGGTCGTTGTCGATATTTTAAAGGTTAAAGAAAATGAGAAGAAAATAATCGAGGCAATGGAAGAAGAGTTATTCAGTCAAACAACTGTCAATAAGGATTTGGTTATGAAGATTATGACGCGTTATATGAATAACTATAGTGGTTCCTTGACGATGACGCGAAGTTCTTCTGAAATAGGCAATCATTGGAATTATTATGAAGATTTTTCGGTATTGGGAATTGATCGATTTCTTTTGAAAGTACAAAAACATTTTCGAAATTTAGAACCGAATGAAATTGTTTTGTGGAAAGAAGCCTTAGAAGAAGCATACGAAGTTGAAAAAGAGAAAAATGAACGGGCTTTAGCGATTGATGGGTATAATTATTCTTTAACTAATGAGGAATTCCTTCTCGATGATGTCATTCTCTTTAAAGAAAAATTAGAAGCTATAGTTAATGATAGAGCTGACGGCTTATTAAATGGAGATATGAATAACGATGATGTTTCATTTCATTTTTCAGATCTTTCACCAGGTGTTAAAGTACTAATTAACTTAGCTAATCTTTTATATCCAGAAGCATATCATATGATACCTACTAATGTTGGAGTTACTGTTAAACCAACTGCTAGTGTCATTAATATGAATGAATGTTTAAAGGAAGTTTATGGCGCCGTAATGTCTTATTTTTTAAATGATTACAGCAATAATTATTTTACTAATTTGGAATGTGGCGATAGAATTACTGACAATTTTGTTAATAATATGTTATATTTAAATAAAGACGACGATGATGTTTTTGTTAGAGAGAGCTTTTCTAACGATATTGCGATTGGTTTACTAAATAATTTAGAACATTTAATTAGTAGAACAGATTATTATGACTTTATGGAAGTTTTTAGACCAATATTAGATGAGTTACAAACGGAGCAGCAAATACTGGCATTAGAAGATGAGATATCAAATCGTAGAGAAAATTTTCATTCGCTTGTTGAAAAGAATATCGCAATAATACTAGGAGCAGACTTATGTCACACGAAACATGTAAAACAAAAAATAAAAAAATAGGGGAGTTTTAGATGATAAAAAGAGATGATTGTTCACACAATAGTATAATTTATTATGAAGACGAAATGCATCAAGTTTACCTAGGTGGAACAGGCGATATGTATCTTGTCCATTTAAATGGTAAAGATTATCTTTTTAAACCGGCCTATCGCAAGAATAGTTTTGAAATTGAGAAATTTCGGGGAATTGTTCAAGAGTGTGCTTATCACGTACAGTGTTTGATTGATTATCCTTCAGCTATTAGATGTTTTTATGTCGAATGTTGTAATCCCGTTATAGGTAATTCTGTCGTTGGAGCTATTCAAGATAAGATTGAGACTTTGCCAAATGCAATTGATTATGGAAGAATTCAAGATAGATATATTCATAAATTACCACCATCAGTAATCAATCAATTTTTAAGAGAATTTTCAACGGACTATTTATTATGTAATTTTGATGCTCACGGCGGTAATTTTATAACTGATGTGAATGGTGTTGTTAGAGGAATAGATAAAGAACAATCTTTTCGCTATTTAGATGATGACAGAGCTCAAAAACCAAGTATTAATTATTCGCCAAATACAGAATTGTATGGGGAAAGAGAGCCAATATATAATACTATTTTTAGAGCTTATATCAATGGTAAAATAGATATTGATTTTGATATTATTAGAAAATACACAGCTAAAATCGATTCGGTATCTGATGAATTTTATCGTACGTTATTTCAGTCATATTGTGATGCTTGCTATGAATATTTTGGTAGTGATCCCATCGCAAAAAGTAATAAGATTTTGAAAAGAAAACAGGATATGAGTGACAATATGGAAGAGTTCTTTGAAAAATTAATTGTTATGCGCGATGATAAATTGAAGAATGGTGGAGGAAAAGTTTATGGAAAATATTGGAAAACATAATTATCACTCACATACTTATCGTTGTGGACATGCAGCAAAAGTTCCTGACAAAGATTATATTGAAAAAGCGATAAAAGATGATTTTACGCAATATGGAATATCTGATCATATTCCTGTACATCCAATTTTTTATGGTGATAGTATTATGCGTATGCATGATAATGATGTTGATGATTATTTAGAATCAATTGCGAAATTAAAGAGAATCTATAGTAGTGATATCAAAGTATATAGTGCTTTTGAAGCAGAATATGATGAAATTATTGAAGCTTATTTATGTCAGCTTCGCAATCGATGTGATTATATGTTATTAGGGCAGCATTATATTTTGAATAAGAATATTAGAAGAAGTGGAGATTATCCTATTGAGTACGCTAAAAAAGTATGTACGGCGATTGAAAGTGGGATATTTGATATTGTTGCTCATCCAGACATATTTATGAAATATTTCTATGACATAACAGATGAAAGAACGAAAAAGCTTTTTTTAAAAAATGCTTTGCTTGCGGCAAAAATGATTTGTGAAAAAGCTTTGGGTTATGGAATACCGTTAGAAATCAATTTAGGTGATGTTGGCGATTTGGATAAAAACATCATCATCAAAGATTTAATTAGATATCCGAATGATTTATTTTGGGATGTTGCTAAAGAAATGGGTAATGCTGTGGTAGTTGGAATAGATGCTCATTCTCCTATGCAAATAGATCTTCGCGAACTATATTTAGAGAGGATTGGTCGAAGGATTAATTTACAAAAGCTCGCCTTTGTAACTGACGATTTTTGTCCTGTTTCTAATCGAAAAAATAATATGAAATTATCTAGTGCTTACGATAAAACTGAAGAACAATTGACGAGCGTTGAATCACGATTAGTGGCTAGTTATATTGACGATTATTTGCTTGAAGAAAATGATGGCGATTTAAAGAGTTATATGGCTCGAAGAATTACTCCACCAGCCAATAAGTACAGTTCATCTATTCCATTACCAAAATTGACTGAAAATTATCAAAAGGAATTACTCAATGTTGTCAATCAATCGATTGATGAGAATGCAAAAAGTAAAGAAAATATTAAAGAAGTGATAGTTAGCGATATTGATAATTACTATGGCGCTAAACAAAAGAAATTGAAAAAAATAAAATAAATTAGGTGAATTAATGGATAAAAATAATATTAAAGAAAAAAGAGTTGAAGATGGTCTTTTAGGTTTTGCTGTTGGTGATGCCCTAGGCGTTCCCGTTGAATTTGTAGAACGATCAACTTTAGAGAGTAAGCCGGTTAAGGATATGCTGGAATATGGTACTCATAATCAGCCAAAAGGTACTTGGAGTGATGATACATCAATGACAATTGCTACTATGGATAGTATCATTGAGATAAAGAAAATTGATTATGAAAAAATGGCCAATAACTTTCTTTTATGGATGACTAATAAAAAATATAACCCTCACGGTTATTTATTTGATATTGGTTTAACGACTAGTAAAGCGCTTCGTAAATATCTAATTGAAAGAGGAGCTGCTCAAAAAGCTGGAAGTACAAATTATTATGATAATGGCAATGGTTCATTGATGCGAATGTTACCTTTAGTTTATTATTTTGATAATTATGAGTTACCAGATAGAGAAATGGCCACTATTATCAATAATGTATCATCTATTACCCATGGACATCCAATCAGTTGCTTGGGGTGCTACTTATATGTCAAATATGCTATGAATATTTTAGAAGGGCAAGATTTTAATCAAGCTTATAGAAGTCTACAGCAGGTTGATGTGTCTATGTATGATGAAGATACAGTTAAATTTTATAGTCGAGTATTAGATGGTCACCTTTCAGAAATAGCAGATTCTTCACTAATTAAATCGAGTGGTTTCATCGTCGATACATTAGAAGCAGCAATATGGTGTAACCTTCAAAATAGCAATTATAAAGATGCTGTTCTCCAAGCTATTAATTTAGGAAATGATACGGATACAATTGGTGCACTTACTGGTGGATTAGCTGGCATTATGTATGGTAGTGAATCTATACCAAAAGAGTGGCTTGATTCATTAGCCCAAAAAGATTATTTACAGGAATTGTCTAAAAATTATCAAAAGACGATTTTTGAGAACAAAATTAAAATTAAAAAGTGATTGTAATTAGAATGATTTACAATCACTTTTATATTGAGTAACAACAAAACGTCTTCTTATTAAATTGTAAATAGATTATTTCTTTGTTATAATCATATTAAAGATAATTTATTTATAATAGGAGCATTTATGAAGGATAAGATTAAAAGAATGTTGGCATTATTGAAACAAAATCGCTATATGATTTTCTATACAATTGTTTTTATTATATATATGATTGTCACTTTTACTTTACTGATAAATCACGAGAATTATTGTAATGAAGCACAGGCATGGATGATCAGCAAAGAATTGGGATTTTTTGGTATATATAAACAAATGTATTGGGAAGGACATCCATGTTTGTGGCAATGGATATTAATGCCATTTGCTCATTTAGGATTTCCATATCATACGATGAATTTCATAAGTTGGGGAATATGTTTGATAACGGTGTTATTATTGTTCAAAAAATCACCATTTAATCCCATAGCTAATGCCATAATTGTTTTTTCTGTACCACTATTGTATAATTATTCGGCTTTATCCAGAAATTATTGTCTAATACCATTAGTTCTAATCTTATTAGCAATCAATTATAAGAATCGTCATGAACACCCAATTAGATATATTTTGTTGATATTATTATTAGCTTGGACTCATGTGGTTATGTGGGGAATGGTAGGAGGATTATTAATCTTATTTTACTATGAAGAAATAATAAAGAATCACAAGACCAATACGAAAGAACAAAAGAAAAAAGTATATTTGAGTTTATTAATTATAATAGCTGGATTATTATTGGTATTAATACCAATTGGTTTAGGAGTAAGCCATAATTATTTAATAAGAACAGAGTATAATAGGGAAAAATATTATATCTTAAGAAGCATTTCAAAATATGTTTTTGGTATTAATGCAAATCTAGAAATGTGCATTAATATATTATTAGGAATTACAATTGTATTTGGTTTATATGAATTAATTTTTTATCATAAGAGTTTCATTATTTTATTA
>CANROW010000014.1 GCA_947632345.1 uncultured Bacilli bacterium
GTGCTCTAACCAACTGAGCTATTGAGGCAACTAAATGGTGGGCCTGGGGGGACTTGAACCTCCGACCTCACGCTTATCAGGCGTGCGCTCTAACCACCTGAGCTACAAGCCCATTTACATTGCAATATATACTTGTTCAGCTTCTAAACCGGCCGTACTTCTTCATTTTATAATAAATGAATTAATATTGCAAGTGTTTTTAGTAATTTTTTTAGTTATTCTATCGAAAAATCGGTTATTTTACCAAAATCTTGATATTTTAATTCTAATACAGCAAATGAGTATTTTTCCCTTCGCGCTTTTACATAATTACTAAAATCAATAATAATTGCGCTGATGTTATTATCAGTATATGCGATTGAAATAGTATTGATACTCTTATTGCTCATAGTCGCTTTTTGCTTAATAGCTTCATTGAAATTACTAGATGTAATCTCATATGTATTCGTAAGTTCATCATAAGTACTTTGGTTAATAATATTATTGATGATATCTATATCAAAGTAATTAAAATAATGAAATGGCAAATCAGCTAAGATGTATTCATCTCCAGATTTTTTTAAACCAATATCGCCATAGATATAATAATCAGCATTGCTCATTCCTGACTGGATGACTAACTTTTGTTTATCATCATATCTTTTACCAACGTATTGATAAGTTACATCATCTAACTTGAGAACGTATTGAAAGCTATAATTGGTACCTTTTAAATATTCCTGTAAATCATTAGTTGAATGAATTTTCTGCGCTTCTTCTAGTTCTTGCTGTCTTTTTAATTCTTTTTTTTCTTGATATTTATCATAACGAATAGCTATTATTAAAAAGCCAAATAAGACCACATAAAATCCCATAATAATAATGGAACGCCATCGCTTATCAACAATTCTTTTTTTGAAAGAGTTACTCATAGCTTCTCCTATTCAAATATTTTCCCCAATAATTTTTCGGGATCATTACCATTGAAGTAGTCTTTCATGAGACATCTTTTTTTGCCCTCAAATTTAACATCGGTAATAACTATCTCATAATCTTTACAAGAAACACCAACACCATCTTTATAAATACGCCCTATTTCACCATTTTTCTTTTCCGTATAGAACTCCTCTTTGATGTAACAATTATATATCTTAACAGTTTTTCCGTCTAAAATTGCATAAGCCCCAGGAAAAGGCGAAAGAGCCCGAATATGATCATATATCTCTTTAGCAGTTCTATTAAAATCAATCTTTTCATCTTCGTGGGATATGATTGGAGCATAAGTAGCTTCATCGTTATTTTGTGGAATGGATTCATTTTTACCACTTAGAATGAGCGGAATGGTTTCCATCAATAAATCACGTCCTAAAGCACTCAATTTATCGTGAACTTTTTCTAAATTATCAGTCTTGGCAATGGTTACTTCACGCTGAATGATAATATTACCAGTATCCATATGTTCATCCATATACATTATAGTAATTCCCGTTTTTTCTTCACCATTCATAATGGCCCGTTGCATTGGGGCACCACCGCGATACTTGGGAAGCAAAGACGCATGAACATTGATACAACCATATTTTGGATAATCCAAAATTTCTTTAGGAATTATTTGACCATAGGCACAAGTGACGATTAAGTCCGGTTTTCTATTTAACACTTCTTGATAATCTTTTCTTATTCTTTCTGGTTGAATTACCAAAATACCATTTTTTACAGCACATTCCTTGATGGGACTAGGGGTCAATTCGTGATGACGTCCTATTTCCTTATCAGGTTGTGTAACAACTCCGACAACATTATATTCATCTATTAAACTCTCGAGAATAGGTACACAAAATTCTGGTGTTCCCATAAAGACAATACTTATATTTTTTTTCATAATATCACCAAGAAAATTATACAATAAAAATTAACTATTTACTATTCTTTTTAAATTCAATGTGATAATCAAGTGCATCCAATATTTTTAAAAGCGTCGATAGCTGTGGCGAATTTTTTCTCTTTTCGATTTTAGCAAGCACAGGTTGTTTAAAATTGATTATGTCGCATAGTTCTCTCTGTGTTAACTGCTTTTCGTGTCGTAAATTTGCCAATTCTTCAATGAGTTCATTTTCTAAATCAAAGATGCGCTTTTCCCTTTCTTGATAAGCATTCAATTCTTCAATATTCTCATAATCGCGATCAATTCTCTTCTTTTCTTCTCTAATGTAATCCTCAATCATTTATATCACCAATTAAATGATAGCATATTAGCTATCAAATTTTACATAAAAATTGATTTATTTTTCATAAAAAAAGCTATTTTACATAGCTTCTTTTAACAATTTTAACTTCTCTTTTTCCTCCGCTAACTTCTGACGATCTAGTTCAACAATATTAGCTGGCGCTTTATTGACATAATTCTCATTACTCAAAAGTTTTTCACGACGGGCGATGGATTCTTCTAATTTCTTAATTTCTTCTTCTCTTTTAGAAACGTCTTCGCTTTGTCCTTCATAATAATATGTTATATCAATATTCTTCGATTTATAATTGGCATTCAATGCATCAATAGAACTGTCAACCATATTTTCTTCTCTAATCTTCAATTGGGAGAAATAGATATCGCGGATATCATCACTAACTTCTACTTTGACCTTGGCTTCTTTCGTAATATTATTAGTTGCTTTTAAATTACGAATAGCGACGATATCTTCTAGTATCTTATCGAGTTTGTCCTTATCTTTTTTAAAGATGAATTCTTTCTCAACAACTGGATAATGACTGATGACAATTGATTCTGTCTCTTTAATAGGTAACATTTGATAAATTTCTTCAGTTACATATGGCATAAACGGATGAAGCATCTTTAATATTGCCGTTAAAGTCTTTAACAAAACACTCTTGGTCGTATCATTCATATTGGCTTTAGCTAGTTCGATGTAACTACTACAGAAATCTTCCCAAATAAAATTGTAAAGCGTATTACCAACGTTATGGAAATCGTAAGAATCCATATTTCTTCTCACTTCTTCAATCGTTTCATTAAGTTTTGTCAAAATCCATTTATCAGTAATGGAAAGATTTTTTAAAGTATAATTATCATTATTTAAGTCTTCAATATTCATTAAGACAAAACGTGAAGCATTCCAAAGTTTATTGATGAAATTCCAAGTTGATTTAACCTTTTCTTCATCATATCGCAAATCCATTCCTGGTGCTGAATTGGTCGTCAAGAAGAATCTTAAGGAATCGGCTCCATACTCATCAATGACATCCATTGGATCAATTCCATTGCCTAAAGACTTAGACATTTTTCTTCCTTCTTTATCCCTGATTAAACCATGGATTAGACAATCCTTAAATGGTCTTTTACCAGTAAATTCTAATCCTTGGAAAGTCATTCTATTAACCCAGAAAGGAATGATGTCATAACCGGTAACTAGACAATTATTTGGATAATATCTTTGTAAGTCATCAGTATTTTCTGGCCAACCTAGCGTTGAAAATGGCCATAGAGCTGAAGAAAACCAAGTATCTAAAACGTCTTCATCTTGAACCCATCCTTCACCAGTGGGTTCTTCCATACCAACATATACTTCTTCTCCACGATACCAAGCAGGAATTCTATGTCCCCACCAAAGTTGTCGTGAAATACACCAGTCATAAGTTATCTCCATCCAATGGTTCATCGTCTTTTCATAACGCTCTGGAACAAAATTTACTTTCGTATCTTTATTCTTTTGATTTTTTAAGACCTGATCAGCAAGCGGACGCATCTTGACAAACCATTGTTTTGATAGATAAGGTTCAACAACGGTATCAGTTCTCTCACTATGACCAACACTATGAACCATTGGCTCAATTTTAATCAATAATCCATCTTTTTCTAAGTCTTTAACAAGCGCTTCTCGGCACTCTTCTCTGGTCATTCCTTGATATTTACCTGCGTTCTCATTCATAGTAGCATCAGGATTCATGACGACAATTCGTTCAAGATTGTGGCGATTTCCAACTTCAAAGTCATTTGGATCGTGAGCCGGCGTTATCTTAACGACACCTGTTCCAAATTCAGGATCAGCGTGGATATCTCCAACGATAGGAATCTTTTTATTGACAACTGGTAGAATGACATTTTTACCAATTAAATCTTTATAACGCTCATCACTTGGATTAACCGCAACAGCCGTATCACCAAAAAGTGTCTCAGGACGGGTCGTCGCAACTTCTAGGTAGCGATCTTCTCCCTCAATATAATACTTTAAATGATAAAAAGCACCTTCATCATCTTTATAGATAACTTCCTCATTTGATAGCGCTGTCATCTGGACTGGATCCCAGTTTATGATGCGCTCACCCCGATAAATTAATCCTTTATTATACAAATCGACAAAGACTTTGCGCACAGCATAATTTAATCCTTCATCAAGGGTAAATCTCTCCCGTGAATAATCGAGCGAAAGTCCAAGTTTAGCCCATTGTTCGTGAATCGTCTTAGCATATTCTTTCTTCCAAGCCCAGGCTTGTTCTAACCATTCATTACGGTCCATCTCACGTGGTTTAATTCCCATATCTTTCAATCGTTTATCAACCTTAGCTTGTGTCGCTATTCCGGCATGATCCATTCCCGCTAACCACAAAGTATCATAACCATCCATTCTTTTATAACGAATGATGATATCTTGTAACGTCGTATCCCATGCATGTCCTAAATGAAGTTTCCCAGTGACATTTGGCGGTGGAATAACGATACAATACGGTTCCTTATTCATATCTTTACCAGCTGTAAAATAATCTTTTTCTAACCAATAATCATATTTACCATGCTCTACTTCGCGATGATCATATCTTTTATCTAACATATTTACACATCCTCTTCTCTAATATCTAAAAATTTGTATATTTCTTTTTTTATAGCTAAAAACAATTCCTCTTGTTCAGTGGTGACGGTAATACCATTAATAAATTTTTGAAAATAGCCAAGCTCCTTTAATACATCGATGCTCTCTTCAAAATTCATATCATAGACAAAGGATATGACGCAAAGAAGCGAATCACTCTTCGTCTTATTATCTTTGATATTAATTGATTTGTGATCATAGAAATCCCTTAATTTATATTCTTGAGGAACATTACCAAAAATATCCGTTTCTCGTTCATACTTATGACGAACGCGATAGATATCAATCTTATCAGCATCTCTTATCAATTTGACAAATAGCTTTTCTTCTTGATTCAAATCATTTTCTATTTCTAGCTTATTGTGATTGCGAATCGCAACATCAATTATGTGATAGTATTTTTCCTCAATTTTAAAATTTTTGATTAATCCTCTTTTGAACAATAAATCAGCCCCATTATCAGCGTGATCCATTTTGATGTCTTTAAAAGTATTCGTTTCAACAATTTGTTCAAATCTTCCAATGTCGTGTAAATACGCAATAATTTTTGAAAGAGTAATCTGTTCCGCATTCAAATTTAAGCGACGGGCAATCTTTTCAATAATTTTCACTACTTCAAAAGTATGCTCATATTTCAACATAATATTTTTATTACTCATATCAAAAGTATTGACATATTTTTTAAATTCTTCTTCAACTAAATCTATATCCATATGATTGCTTCCTTTCAAAATAAAACGACCATTCATCATAAGGACGAATGATCGCGGTACCACCTTAATTTACATTATATAATGTACTCTCAAATGCTTAACGCGCACTGACGAAATTATCTACTAAGCTCAATAATTTAACTCCATCGCTACCTTCACATATAGATATTATTAGTTTTCACCAACCACTAACTCTCTTCAAATACATATATGTTACTCCTCGACTTCATCGCTATGCCATTAATTATAAAATATTTATTTTTGTTTGTAAAGTATTACTTTGTTAAACTGTATGGTGATGTATCGGTTCCACTACCGCCACTAATCTTAACGAGACTATCGAGGTAAAATACCACAACAACATCATTTGTTGAACTTATCGTTGCGGTCGCCACTCCACCATTTGGCGTTATGACATTCATAGTTGCATTATAATTATTACCACTCGCATCAGTCTCAACATTAGGGTTAATTGTCCAATAATTATTCGTTACCCCAGGTACAGCAGTACTGAATAAATCTCCAATTTTTGGCAAACCGACTTTAATATTACTATTTAAACGGCTTGAAGATAAACATTTAGATGATTGATAAACCAGATTTGCATTGTTAATCGTATCAAGACAAAAGTCTCCATTAGATATCAAGTTAGAATTCAAAGCTGAATTAGCTTCAATACTTGCTCGTAAACTAGATGATGCATAATCATAATGGTTATCACTAAACATTCCCGACATTAACTTACTAGTTCCAATTACTTTGACCTTTTGACCATCGTTTGAAACAATACGATATTTATTACCACCAATAGTTACATATTCACCACTATAACGCGTATTAATATTTTCACCTACTTTACCAGTAGCTTTAGCAGTATTATCAATTATATATGGGCTACTACTAGTTCCGCTTCCGGAATATACCAACACATCAGGTGAAAAGACTACTGTCGGTCTAACTCCCAAAATAGTAGTTGAACCACTACTAGTAACAGCCGTTCCTCGCGCATACAAACTGTTACCACTACTTCCTTCAGATAATAACCAAGTATAACTACCATTGTTATACCAACTATCTATCTTACCTAGTTCATAAGTGCTGATTAATCCTACTCGTGAACGATGGAGTTTGTCATTACTACTAGCATTATCATTGATATTGGTGTTAGGAGTTGAATTCCAGCTGGCATTACTCAAGAAAGTTGAAGAATCTTTCAACGAATTTAAGAATTCGTTATTCAACCACGTCTCAACATCGCTACTAGCATAAGCTGAAGAATTAGCATGATTGTAATAAATACTAGTGATAGTATCATTTGTCACGGCTTTTACTGTTTCTGTGACGATGTCATAGCTTACGGCCCGCCATAATTTACCGGAATAATATATATAATTATTTCCACCCTTTATATAAACGGTATTGCCATCTGGTGAAGTTTTTTGAAGAGAAGAATCATTTTCAAATGTCAATTTTAAATTTTTATCTTCGCTTATCGCATATGGATTACATGCTGAACTATCATTTGTCCCAACCACATATTCATCTTTACCATTTTTAGTGCATCGCAATTGAAAATTGACGGTGATATTTCCTTTATCATTACGGATTTTTATATTACCAGAACCCGTTTGACATGTAACGGCATCATCATCAAAATTTTGAACATAACCATTATCTATTAAAGTACTCAAAGTAATTTCAGCACAACCTTGATACTTACTAGTACCCAATTTATCAGTTAAAGTACCAGCATAAACTTGAGCTCCAGCCACAATGACATCATGATAATTGTTAAATTCTTGATTATTGTTATTATGAATCATTCTTGACATAGATGGGAAGACAACGATTAAAATTAACCCCATAATGACAATGACACCCAACATCTCTATCAAAGTAAAGCCCTTACGATTGTATTTGCGGTAATATTTAATTTTATCAAGAATTTTTTTCACATTATCACCGATCCCTATTATCTTAAACTAATTATAACACTCCAAAATATAAAGAACAATTATATTTTTAACTTATTTGTCCAATTAGACATAAAATATTTTAGGTGATATTATGTTCAAAAAAAATAGACATAAGCTCTTCTGTAACTGTACAATGTGTCGCGCAAAGAGAAGACACTCCATACTGTATCTTCTCTTTTTATTAAACATCTTCTTCATAATTGTTTATCAAGCCATTCTTCTCATCTTCATAACTACTAAAATAAACGCAATAATACTCTTATGCCTTTTGTCTTTCCTCTTGTTTCTCATTTGGCTTATCATCTTTTAAAATTAGATAATAAGCTTTATTTAAATATATGTTTTGATAAGTCAAATCATAAATATTCTTTATTTGACTATTGTTTAATGCTAACTTATTAGGCATCAATATCTCGATGTAAAGCATCAATAATTCTTCACGCGAAAGATTGATATTATGTCTATAAATATTTAATAAATCGATGAAATCTAACTTATCAAATTCACTTTTATAGAAATTGACAAAATCATAAATGGGTAAATCATACTTAGCTCTATCCCAACTTATCAGATATGGTTTATTATTCTCAATGATATGATCTAATTTTAAGTTATTATGAATTAAACTAATTCTCACTCTTTTTTTAGTATTCATAATCTTAAACCATTCTTCTAAATACTTATTAACCATATCCAACGCAATAAAAATTATTGATATATTTTTCAACAAATAACTCTCAGTTGGATTCAAATATTGTTTTTCTTCAAATATGAAGCGCAAATACTCATAATAAGTATTTAAATCTTCTATTTGACTTTTCTTATGTTCATAAATATCTTTGACTCTATCTAAACTGATCTCTTTAAAATAACTCGTTTTATTGTGAAGTTTAGACATCAGATAAATTATATCTAATCCTTTTTCATTATCATCAATATCAAAATCATCAATATATGGATATAATTTATAATTATCTATATCATATTTATAATCAATATAATTATCAAAATCATTTCTCTCTAAATTGATAAATATATTGTTATCATTAGATTTCTTTATAATAAAATTACCAATATCCGTTTCTATATATTTAACATTATTAAAAAAAGAGCATTTTTTGATATCACATTTTAACTCCTTTTTTATTTTATTTATCGTTTTCATCTTTAGTATTAGGAATTATTAATTTTGTACCAATTTTAATATTAGACATATCATTATATTCTTCTAAAGCCTCACGGGTCGTTTTATATTTAGTCATAATATCTTCAATATTATCACCATCGCGGATAATATAGACAGAATAGGTCGAAAAAGTCTCTTCAGTGTCTTTAAATGCCGTGAATAATGAACCAACAGCGGCTTTTGTTTTACTCTCCTCTTTAGGTTCCTCTTTAGTTTCTTCTTTAGTTTCTTCTTTATCAATAACGACTTGTTGTTCCGTTGGGAATTCTTTAAAGAGATCGACACTTTCTTCACCGGAAATTATTTCTTCAATCTGTTCTTTCTCTTCATCAGTCAAGATTTTACGATCTTCTCCCACATCTTCTAAAGCATTGGGCTCTTCTTCACAAAAACTTTCATTACAAATTTCTTCAGTCATTTTCTCTTCTTCACTCACTTCATCACGAGTTGCATCGACACTTTCTATTTCTTTTTCTTCTTGTTCAAGATTATCAATGGATAGATCAATGTCAACTTTTAATTTGTTTCCTTCCACTTTTTCATATTTAAAATCATCAATCTCTAATTCAATATCATCAGTTTTATATTTTGAATCAATCATTATATCAATTGGTATTTTATAAGAGAAATCTTCTTCTTGCGTCGAAGTCGTATTTCTTTTATATTTACCAGTAATAATAAAGTCACCATTGATATTATACTTATCCTTTAAAGATAAAGTATGTTCTAAAGATATATTGGTTATTTCGCTTATCATGCTTTTAAATTCTATGTTCTTTGAAAAAGGTATTACTTGTCTCATTTTCTTTCCTCCTATTTAAAGTTATGACTTTTCTCTTATTTTATGCAAAAAAGATTAGACTTTTATATTACAGTCTAATCTTTCAATTAATTTTTGTAATTCGATACGGCGCATAGTTTGAGAATCAGGAAGTGAATTTAGAATTTTTTGAGTTTCCGCAAGTAATGTTTTATAATATTTTTGAAAGGCATCATCTCTATTTTTTAAAATGATTGGTCCAAAAAATAATTCATCATCACTATAAAGCTTTTGACCTCGAACAAACTTGATGATGACATATGGCTTGTTTTGATCATAAAACATTTTTTCATCTTTTATCATAAACCCTATTTCTGTCAGATATTTTCGGGCTTCATAAATATAGCTGTGCGGTGAAATTATTATTGTCTTAACATTTTTCAATTTTGGTTGGTCTTTTTTTAAAATATCAACAATTGTTTCACCACCTAAACCCGCGATGACAATTGTATCAGTTGCATCGCTGATATTGGTAATCCCATCTCCTAATTTTACGACAACGGATTCACTCACTCCATAGAAATTAATGTTCTTTTTTGCTGTCTTTAACGGGTTGGGATTAATATCAGAGGCAATAGAACAAATATTTCTCTTTTCCAAAGCAAGAAATATATCCAATAAAGCATGATCGCACCCCACGTCAATGATATTGGCATTATCGTCGACGAAGGATGCGATTAATTTTAATCTATTACTTATTTTCATTAGTCGATTAAGAAATCTTTTAACTTTCTTGAACGCGATGGATGACGTAATTTCCGCAATGCTTTAGCTTCAATTTGTCGAATTCTTTCGCGCGTTACTCCAAAAATTTGACCAACTTCTTCAAGGGTACGACATTGTCCATCATCAAGTCCAAAGCGCAAACGCAAAACCTTTTCTTCACGTTCCGTAAGTGTTGCTAGGACATTAGATAGCTCTGATTTCAACATCTCAACCGTCGCATATTCTTCAGGAGACATCGTCCGCTCATCACGAATGAAGTCACCCAAATGTGAATCGTCTTCCTCACCGATTGGTGTCTCAAGTGAAACGGGATCTTGTGATATTTTATAAACTTCACGAACTTTATCAATTGTTACGCCAAGCTTCTTAGCGATTTCCTCTTCGCTTGGTTCACGATTTAACTCTTGCGTCAATTGTCTTTGAACACGAGCTAATTTATTTATGGTTTCAACCATATGAACAGGAATACGAATTGTCCTTGCTTGATCAGCAATCGCTCTTGTTATTGCTTGACGAATCCACCAAGTGGCATAAGTCGAAAACTTATAACCCTTCGTTGGATCAAATTTGTCAACAGCTTTCATAAGACCAATATTTCCTTCTTGGATCAAATCGAGGAACAACATTCCACGACCTACATATCTCTTAGCTATACTGACAACGAGACGAAGGTTAGACTCAGCTAACATCTTTTTAGCATATTCATCCCCTTGCTCAGCAAGTTTAGCATATTCAAATTCTTCATCAGTCGTCAACAAATTAATACGACCAATCTCTTTTAAATACATCCTAACCGGATCATTTATCTTTACATCCTTAGTGAATGTCAAATCTTCAACAACTAAATCTGATGGATCTTCATCATCATCACCATTATCCGCAGTTTCTGAAACTACTTCAATGTTATTTTCAACTAATAAGTTATACAAATCATCTAATGAATCACTATCTAACTCTAGTCCCTTCAACTCATTAGCTAACTCTTCATAAGTTATATAGCCATTTTCTTTTCCTTTTTTGATTAGTGATTTCTTTCGTTCTTCAATAGTTTTAATCTCGGCGACCATTAGTTTCACTCCCCTATTTTGAGCAATCTAATTCGTTCAGCTATTTTAGCTTTTTCAATTGGATCATTTTCATTTTTGACCAAGTCTCTTAGGCGATTTATTTCTTGCCTCACATTATATTCTCTAATGACTCCAATGCAGTCCTCAATAGCTTTAACGCTCATTTCGTCTTCATAATCTAAACTGATTACAAAGTTATAGACTCTCAACAATTCCTCTTTATCTGCTAAATAAGTATAAAAATCAGCCATATTAATAGTTCCATATTTATGGTAGTAATAACATATCTCGCTAGCCAAAGAACGAAGCTCTTTCGTAAATAGATGAACATCTTCCTTCTCAAATTTTCTGATGGCCCAAGGATCATTGACCATGCCATAAATCAACACATAGGCAGCTTGTTCATATTTATTGATTTTCTTCGCACTCGCTTTTACTTCTTTGGATTTAACCTCTTGATTGACTACTTTTTGGAATTCTAAATACTCATTCAACCGCTTTTCCAGTGTATTATAACTCAAATTAACCTCAATTGCAAGTCTTTTCAATATTATTTCTCTTCTAATTTCATCTTTTATTTGACTTATTTCTTTAATGACCGAATTGATATAATTGGCTAATTCTAAATCACTGTTAAAATTGACTCCACTCTTGAGGGTCGTTATTTTAAAATCACTATAATTGACGGCATTTTCAATTAAACTATCAAATTTCTCTTTACCATATTTAATGATAAATTCATCAGGATCATGTTCACCATTGTTATTTGGTAACGTTATTACTTTGACATTTAACCCCATTTTTTCCAATTGTTCACCAATACCTATAATGGCCTTTTGACCAGCATCATCACCATCTAATGATAAATAAACGTTTAAAGACAATTTTTTGATAAGATTCATCTGTTCTGTAGTCATAGCTGTTCCCATCAAAGCGACAACATTTTTATGCCCAATTTGACTGACTCTAATCGCATCCATAAAACCTTCGACAACGATGACAGATTTTACTTTTCGACAATGATCACGCGCGATGTGATAATTGTATAAGCATTCACCCTTTTTAAAGATAGCGGTCTCTTTGGTATTCAAATACTTGTTAAGATCTGAATTGTCATAAATACGTCCACTGAAACCGACAACGTGTCCATTTATATCACAAAGAGGAAACATGATGCGATTGATATAAGTATCGTGATTATTGCTAGATAACCCCATTTGTTCCAATTCTTTCATACTGTAATTTTTACTACCTAGGATTGTCGTCATCGCATTATTCTTATCAAGAGCTAAGCCAATTCCGAATTCTTTAATTAAGTTTTCATCAATCTTTCTGGATTTTAAGTATTTTCGTGCTCTTTGACCTTCTTTGGTGTTTATGTTATTTTGATAATATTTGTTAGCTATATCATACATTTCATAATAACGATCAAATTTAGTCTCTCTAGGTGCTAATGTCATACCATTTAATTCGACTCCAGCTCGTTCCCCAAGTATCTTGAGAGCCTCTTTAAAATCGATATGATCATAATCCATCAAAAAATTAAAAACATTACCACTAGCTCCACAAGAAAAACATTTATAAATTTGTTTTTCACGACTGACACTCATCGATGGATTAGTATCATTATGAAAAGGACAAACACCAAAATAATTTTTCCCTTTTTGTACAAGAGGAATATATTCGCTTATCAAGTCAACTATATCAATTTTTTGACGAATTTCTACGATTGTTTCTTGATTATTCATAAACATTCCTCCTTTTAAAAAATATTATACAAAAAAAACATCTATTTTTACATATTAAATTAAAAAAAGTAGATTTCGCTACTTTCTTTTTTCCTTTCTTTTCTCATCAGAATGAACATATCTATTTTCATGAAGCAATTTTAGTTTTTGATTGATTTTAGTAAGAAATAATATTTTATTCTGAAATACTAATCTTTCAAATTCATCCCATTTATTCATATCTTTATGATTATTTTTTAACCAATTATAAAGATTATTTTGAATAATGATGTTATCAATAGATCTATTAATTCCCAATAGAGTTTCTCTACTCAAGCAATCAATGCGCACAATAAGTTTTATGACTTCTTTTCGTGGCGCAAAATTTTCAAGATGTTGAATTAATCCCGGCAAATCGTGATTGAAATAATATCGTTCCAACATTTTTGGGTCATCAAAAAAATATTCTAATAATTTCACAATCTTCTTTTCTGATTTATGAGATCTTTTGTTAATGCCAAAAATGCGCTGAGCCAATAATTCCGTATAACCACTATTGATACCGTGACCAATGCTCTTGTAATCCTTTATTTGTTCAAAGCCATTATAAATAATATCATTTTTTTTGTCATAATAACTTGATGCTAAAGATAAAAATTCATATTCAATCTTGTCTTTTTGGCGAAAATTAATTTTATTGTTTTTAGGATCGTAGGCATAGAAGAAACTTTTTTTCAGTTTGACAGAGTTCATATTGCGATAAACATTTTTAACATTATCTTGTGCAGTAAAAATTTCTAATTTAGTCAAATATTTTAAAAATTGTTTTAATTGTTCTTCATCTATTGTCTTTATTAATTCATTTATAGCATCAGGGGAATTAATTAAATCTTTTATATCTGATTTTGATAGAAATGCAATCAAGTACTCATTCTTTATCTTCATATGAATACCAAGCATTACATAGGCAATAAAAACAGGACTTAAATAAAATAGTTCAATCATCAAAAATCACCATTTTCAAATAAATTACATATTAAAACCTTATGCATATGATGAACTAAATATTATTACAAAAGAAAAATAGCTAAATTAGCTATTTAACTATCTATGACTTGTTTTATCTGGCGTAGATTCGACAATTGGTACTGGTTGATATTGTTTAGCATCTGGTGTTTGCATTCTAAAGAATTGATCCACAAGTTTTTGATTTTGAGGAGTACTGAGTAAACCACCTAAAGCTGATTCAACACTTTTTCCCATTACAGAAGCATTAATTCCTAATTCATCCTGATTGATATTACCTTCAGACTTTAAATTTTTAAGTGCTTGAGCTTGTAACATAGAATACATCTGTTTTCCTTGATCAGAAAAAGCTGTTTCTTTTGTTGTCGCTTTAACCCATTCGTTAGCAAATAAGACCATATTTTTTGTTCTCTCACTATGAATTACTTGGCCATTTTCCCTATTAATTACTTCGAGCTCATTTTTATCATTAGTTTGAAGTACAAAATTTTCATAAACAAATTGCAATTCATCTATGTCAACTTTTTTTGGTGAAACACCTATATCTTTTCCTTCTTCAAAAGCTTGTTGCCGTGCAACACGTTGTTGTAAGCCAGAATTAACAGCTTCCTTTAAGACCATTTTCATTCCTGCTTTATATCCCTCTTCAAAAGCTGATTGAATAGCATTTTGCCACTTATCACCATATATTGACAATATATCTTGTGTTGGTTTAAAAGAAGCAAGATAATTTTGACATGCTTTTTGACGAGCATCTACTAAAACAGGATCTTCAAAATCAATCGTCTCTCCAGTCGCTATCGCTATATTAAAAGTCTTTTGATAAAGTGAGACATTGCGTTGATCAATAACTTCACCATAAATATTGTCAATGATAAAATCTTTTTCTAAACCAACCTTATCACGTTTATCTTTATTTTCTTCTGGTTCTCTTGTTTTATGGGCGTCTCTTTTAGCTGCGTCAGCTCCAGCTTGTCTAACCTTACTCATTATGTCACTTGATAGATCACTATTTTTTGTCTCATCTTTAGTTTTATCATCATTATGTTGTGATTCTTTTTGAACAGATTTCTCATTTCTAATCTTCTCTATCTCTTCATCTAAATTAGGAATATTACGAAAATATTTTCTGATGAATTCACGATAAGTATCACAATTGTTATGAGCAATTTCAGCAGCTTTTTCCATAATATCCAGATTAGCAACAAATTTTTCTAATTGCCTTTTTAAATATGGTGTCAATTCTTTGGCATGCTCCTTTTCAAGAGCTTCTTGATTCTCATCGTAAAAGGCAACAACACTATCTACTACTTCTTCTTGTTTTCTTTGGGTTTTATAATCTTTATTAACAAGAGTTTGAATAGTTCGAAAATTAACTCCATGATTATTTAAATCATGTTGAATATCCGTAATAGTTTCATCAGTTATTTTCACCATCCCACTACTATTGGCAATCTCAGGGATATATTTACCAACGCAATGGAGAACATCATTATTATTTTCAAGCAATCGCAAAAGTTCTGTCTGGCGATTCTCTTGAGGCATTTCTGCTATGCGTGGCAATACTACTTTTGAGAACAAAAGTTCACTAACTTCATCTTGTTGTGCCCGTAAAACAGTCTCCATTTTTTCTAAAGAAGCTGCGTCCTTCACCTTTAGTTTGCCGTTCTTAATCTTTTGAATAGTATTACTCATTTTAGTAATAGTATCAATTTTTTTACTGAAGGTATCAAAGAATTTATCATTTTTAGCTAAACGGTTTAAAGCATCTTTCAATAAATCCCCATTTTTAAAAAAAGCAGCATCAATGGTATCCATACCTACGACATCAGCTAGTAGCGCCACAATTTTTTTATTGAAAGCATATCCATCTATTTCCTCGGGAATTGGTCGATGTGTAACCTTCTCGGCTAAGAAGTGGGAAATTCCCTCATTTAAGCCAACATTTTTTAATCTTTGAGTCTTACCATTTTTATTTGTTACTTCTTCAACAATACCATGAACATAATGTCTATTATCAGGTTGAATAGAAGCAGCGTGGAACATCTCGTTGACTAAAATTGTTTCAAAATACTCACATCCTGGTTTTACAACAAAAGAATCAGGCGTCATCTCAACTAAATTATTATCTATATGAATCGACATGTCAGAATAACTAGAATGACTAATTCCTCCCTTATAAAGATCAGCAATCAAGACACCATTGATAATTTCTAGTTTTATACTCATATCATGACGATACTTTTCATCAGCATTTTCTAAGATTCTTCTTTTATAGTCTTCTAAAAAAGAAGTTGAAAAGGCTACCATTGAAGAATAACCATATTTCTTTTTTATTTCTTCTTCTGTAACAGCATCAAGATGAATTCGTACAGGGTTACTCATATTCATCATCACTTCCTATACTAAAATATTTTTTCTCTAAAATGCTACTTATTACGTCATCAAACTCATTATATTTTTTTTCGCTATTTTCATCTACTTCTAATGAATAAAAATGAGGATTACCATCTTGATCTAAAAACTGTATAACTTCACCATAATCACTATCTATATAAGTTGCTAATTCAATCATATCCTCCATATATTCCACCTCTATTATAATTATAACATACAAAGAATTTTAGCAAAATAAATTTTAATATAAAAAGAGTAACAACTGTTACTCTTAAAATAAAGTCAATTGATTAGATTCACCCATTCCTTCTAAAACGCCCATCGTTTGCATTCTATCGATAATTGTTTTAGAAACGTGTCCACGTTTTTGCAAATCTTCGATACTAACAAATGGTTGTTTTTCTCTTTCTTCAACAATACTACAAGCAACGTTTTCGCCTAATCCATCTAAAGCTTTGAAAGGAATGATTAAAGTGTTTTCTTCCTCTTCATCAATGACAAAATATTTACTATCACTCTTGTTAATATCAACATTTTTAAATCTGATACCACGAGCAGCGGCCTCTAAGCAGACTTGAAGAACACCATAAGTATCTTTCTCTTTATTGCTAGCGGCATTTCCTTTTTCGTCTAATTCCATAACCTTATTTCTAATTGCGTCATATCCATCAACCATTGTCTCGATATCAAAAGCATCACATCTGATTGAAAAATAAGCGGCGTAATAGAGTAATGGATGATGCACTTTATACCAAGCAATTCTAAAAGCACTTGTTACATAAGCAGCCGCATGAGCTTTAGGGAACATATACTTAATTTTTTGACAAGAATCGATAAACCACGGCTCAATATTAGCATCTAACATCGTCTGTTTATGTTTTTGCCAATCTTCTGGTTCTTTACTAGCTTTACCTTTACGTACGAATTCCATAATTTTAAAGGCTTTTAGCGGTTGAACACCATGATAACTCAAATAAACCATAATATCGTCACGACAACCAATAACTTCTTTAAATGGTACTACTTTATTGATAATTAGATCTTGAGCATTACCTAGCCAAACATCAGTACCGTGTGATAATCCTGATATTTTGATCAATTCCGAAAAAGTAGATGGTTTGGTATCGACAAGCATTTGGATGACAAATTTCGTACCAAATTCAGGAATTCCCAAAGTCCCAGTTGGACAAATAATCTGTTCCTCAGTCACACCTAAAGCTTTTGGTGATGAGAAGATACTCATAGTTGCTTTATCATCAAGTGGAACACAAGTGACATCCACTTCTCCTTTTTCGTTGATAGGATAATCTTCTTTGTTTTTACCGCTAGCAATCTGTTGTTTTGACAAATCTTGTAAAAGACGTAACACCGTCGGATCATCGTGACCAAGTATATCAAGTTTTAATAAGTCTTGATCGATGGCGTGGTAATCAAAGTGTGTCGTTCGCCAAGGTTCAGAATAGTCATTAGCGGGATATTGAAATGGTGTAAAATCAAAAACATCACGATAACTTGGAACGACAACAATTCCACCAGGATGTTGACCAGTTGTTCGTTTGACTCCCATACATTCCAAAGAGATTCGTTCTACTTCGCATCCGCGCATTTTACTCTTAATGAGTCCTTTCTTCTTCAACTCATCCTTTGAAGGTGGTTTAATACCATAGGAATTCATTCCCACTTTTAAGCGGTCAAACTCTTTTTCTTCTTCAAATCCTTGAACATATCCATAAGCAGTTTTATCAGCTACCGTCGCAATCGTTCCAGCCCGATAAACATTATCTGTACCAAATAGTTCCTTGGTATATTCGTGAGCGCTAGCTTGGTTATCTCCTGAGAAGTTAAGGTCGATATCGGGAACCTTGTCAGCATTGAAGCCTAAGAAAGTTGCGAACGGCATATCTTGTCCCTCTTTGCGCATTCTCGTTCCACATTTTGGACAGACCATATCAGGCAAATCAAATCCTGATGAATAAGTAGCACCTAAAGGATTGCCATCAGCATCATCAAAGATGGAATGTTTACACTGCGGACACACATAATGTGCTGGAAGCGGATTTACTTCGGTTATTCCCATCATCGTAGCTACAAAGCTTGATCCAACAGATCCCCGTGATCCAACCAAATAGCCATCATCATTCGAGTGTTTAACAAGTTTTTGGGCAATGAGGTAGATTACGTCAAAACCTCCACCAATAACTCCTCCAAGCCTCTTTTTCAATTCTTTTTCGACTTCTTCATCATTTATTTCACGATTCTCGTCTTGAGAAAAAGTTTTTACAATATCTTTTTTGACAATTTCTTTGACTTTATCAAATCCTTCACGAATAACACTATTTAAAGATTTATATAAAAGATCATCAAATTCATTTTGATCTAAATCTGGTTTATCGTCTTTGAGTTGCGAAGTCAAACTATTCAAAACACAATCACCGTATAATTCCTTAGAAATTCGTTCCTCAATATGATGTGGTAAAGGACTACCATATAAACTCTCAGCCCTTGCATAAACCATATCAGTAACTGTTTTCTGGGAGTTTTCAATAATTGGTGAAAATGGTACTTCGGGATATTCAATAACTTCAATTTCTTCAGTTTCATCCAAAATTTTTTGCGGATTGTCAAGAATAATTTCTTCGCGGGTCTTTTCATCAAGGAATGAAAATTCATCCATCATCTCATCAGTAGTTCTGAAGAATTGATTAGGAATATGATTTTCTTCTTCATCTGTTTCAAGTTTCAACTCATACTTCAAGACGTACACTTCTTGACCTAGTGCTTCATTGAAACGGGTCTTGATAAAATTATGCGATTCAAATTTGCGCAAAGCGGCATATACTGCTTCTTTCTTTTCTTCACCATTCTTACTTTTTCTAAAGACATCTTCATTTTTATCTGGTTGATATAATTCTAAGATATTATTTTTCGTAAGCGGTATATCTTTGAATTCCGTTAGTGCAAAAATAATCTTCAAGACTTTTTCTTCAACAGCATTGAGAGCATCCCCATATTCATTAATACTGATCTGTTTCAAAGTATCTAGTAAATCCCCGTTATAAGCATTTCTTTTTTTGCTGCTCAAATAACGGGCAAGCGGATGTCTTCCTTTAGCTGGAGAACTCTGATTTACAATTATTTCTCGATAGATGCGATCTTCTTTATTTATATGATGCACATCACAAGTCGCAACGATTAACTTATTAGCGCGATGAGCACAATCAATAATTTTCTTGATCACTTTTTCGATATCTTCTTTTTTGGATATATCATGTCCCACCAAGAGATGACTATAGTTATCAGGTGGTTGAACTTCGATATAGTCATACCACTGCATCGCTTTAATGACATCTTCATCACAGCGCGTCAAAGCAAGATTAAATATTTCCCCATTGTAACATCCTGAACCGATGAGAATACCTTCGCGATTCGCATCGATTACTCTTCTTGGGATGCGCGCCCATTTGACGATATAGCTCGTATTGGCATAACTGATTATCTTAAACAAATTTTTGAGACCAACTTTATTTTGCACTAATAAATTAATGTGCACTGGACTACATTGTTCATTAATTACTCTTTCAGCTACCGTTTTATCAGGAATATTATCATAATGTGTTTCGCTTGGGTCTAACTCCCATCCCGAATTTTCAGCTAGATAAGCGACATCAGCTAGCTGCGTCAAATTAGTCATACTTTTTAAAGGACTCAACATCTTTATGAACATTTCTGCGGTCTTTTCAGCATCGTAATCAGCACGGTGGTGACTTCTGACTTTATTGACAACAATGGTTATATCTTTTTCTTCATCATTCAATACATATTTTACTTCGATAAAATTTTTACCAGGTTTAATTAGAACTTTTCGACTACCATAACCAGCAATAGCTGAAATATCAGCACTCATATATTCAACTTCTAAATCAACTTCTGTCTCTTCTTCAAATTCAACTTGATAAACTTTATTTTCCACACAATCATACGCAATATGACCAGCCACTTTAATACTTTTTACACCTTCATAGTCATTGATAAAAGAATCGTTTTCCTCAACAACCGTTCCGTTGTCTTCCTCATCTTCATCATCGGCTTCATCCATTTCAACTTTATAGAATTTTGTCAAAGTGGATAAGCTATGGCGTTTTAAATCCTTATTGATAACCCGTGACAACATCATCGTATCAACTACTGGATTTGTAAGTGTACCCAAATCATATTTATAATAAGCCATGTCTAGCATGGATTTATCAAATTTAGCATTATGTGCAACTAAAATACAATCACCAATAAATTCTTTAAAACGTTTGACAACATTTTCTTCATTATCAGCATCTTTAACTTTATAATCACTTATTCCAGTTAAATTAGTAATAGAAGCATCAATATGACAACCAGGATTGATCAATTCGTCAAAACGCTCTTCTTGAATTATCCCATTTTTGACTTTAACAGCACCTATCTCGATGATGGAATCACCAACGCCGGCATTAAATCCCGTTGTCTCAACGTCGAAAATGACAAAGGTAGCGTCATCTAATTCTTGATCACGGGGATTGAAGACAACATTTAAGAAATTCTCACTCATATCTAATTCGCAACCATATATGGCCTTAAAATTAGGATGTGTCTTTTTGAATTCTTCAGCTTCCTCCAACGCCTTCACGGCTTCTTCACGCCGACTCTCTAAACTGGTTAGTTCTTCTTCATAATTTATTTCACCAAGCAAATTACTATCTCGCAATTTATTTAATTTATTAATCTCTTCTTCAATGTCTTTAACTTGCTTTTTAGCTTCTTTTAAAGGAGCATTCAAGTTCTTATTGAACTTCGTCACCTCACTGAAAACGTGGGGAAAAGCTTGACAACAATCATGATCAGTTATCGCAATACCCGGATGACCCCAACTCATAGCTTGTTTAACTAAAGCAACTTCATCATCAACACCATCCATATCGCTCATCTTGGTATGGGCGTGTAATTCAACTCTTTTACGAGGATACGTATCCTTTCTTTTATCTTGGCTCTTCTCAATACTATTGATATCTCGGATATTAAAGACTAATTCACCATTCGCATATTTATCAATTTTAACACTACCACGAAGTTTTACCCAATTTCCTGGTTTAGCTTTTTTGAGAATATTATCAAATTCCTCCTGATCTCTCGTAAAAAGTTTACAAGTTATACTGTCAGTAAAATCCGTTACTTTCAAAGTGATGATTTTAAAATCCTTACCATTCGGTTCAATCGTTTCACAACCAAATATTTGTCCTTCGATAGTAACACTATCACTTTCATCAACAATTTTTTTAATTGCAACACTATCATCGCTGATGACCCGACCTTTAATCGTATTTTCATCCACTACTTTTTTTTCATACTTTGGTTTAGGTTTAACTTCTTCTTTAGGAACTATTAATGTTGCTGGATCAATCTCTAAATTATTTTTTATGTCATTGACCACATCATTGCGTTTTTCTTCGTTTAGAGAAATGACAATGTTTACACCATATCCAAACATACTCATTATCTTATTCAAATCATCTAAAAACACTGATACTTGGCGCTCTTCAGCTCTATTGATTACTTCGACATAATATTGATCATCTCGATTGATTAATCGATCAGTAAAAATTTCAATAATGGGATTACTCTTTTTAATGATATTCACAGCTTCATTAAAATAATCTTTAAAATAATCATTGTTTTGTTCAGTAACTTTTAAATATAAATAGACTTCTTTACCACCAAAAAAAGTTTCTAATGAAGACTTCAGTATCTTATATAACTCTAAAGATATATTGGAAGTATTTTTTAATATCAATTTAATTTTTCCAATACTGTCATAGACTACAACTTTTTCAATAGTTGCATCTTCTACTTCATTAAAAAACTTGGGATCAATATTTAGTTTTTCTAAAATCAATTTTATTTCATTCTTCATGTTATCCCCCTTCTTGATGTTCTACATCATGTCAAGATTATTAAGTCGAATAATATATTTTTGGTTTTTACAACAAAAATCAATAAATCCAAATAGATCGACGTTGCGCAACTCTTTCTCAACAGGATATTTATCAATATCAAAAGGCATTTTATCCCGCATCATATAACTGACAAGTTCCTCACGATCAGCTCCTAAATACATCAAAAAATAAGGATATAATTGTCTCTTTAAAATCTTTAAATTCTTGAAACCTTCTGTATATTTACTAACGCCTGTCAATCTCGTCTGTAACTCATTAGTTATCGTCAAATCGATAATCGAAGTGACAATTTCACGATTTTCTTTTTGAAATGAACCGATTTCATATTTGACGATTGTATAAATGATGCGCATAAGTGTCGTCATACTATCTTCCACATCATCAGCTTTTCCCCAAGAGATGTTCTTCTTCGGATTAGTCCGCATATACTCAATCGTATCTAACTTTGGATGAATGACGAGGATATGATATATATCTTTAACTTCAAAACGAACGATTTCCTTAAATATTTCTTTAATTTTTTTACTATTGCTGTCCCATTCTTTCATTAAGAATTGACGATGGTGTTCTGTTTCCTTCTTTATTTGTTTGAATACGTCACTATCAAAAATAATATTATAAATGGTATCATCATCCGGAATAAAATCATTATTGTATTTTAAGATTTCCACATTTTCTTTTTCAAGACGCATATATTGTTTACCATAATTCTTGTACAACTTAACTTTTAATTTTTGAACTTCTTCGGAAAATGATGGTTTAAACAATAAATACCAAGCTAATAAATAATCATTTGTGACAAATTCTATATTCATAAAAACACCTTCTACATAATTAATATAAATATAACATGATGAACATTTTTTTTAAAGATAATTACAAGAAAAAAAGAGAAAAATTTCTCTTTAAAAGCGATTATTGGGAAAGAAATCTGATCTTTTCAACAACCAATTGATATTTATCCATTCTTCTTTCAATTCGTCCCCGAACGAGAAGGATATCCCCCTTTTTGACTGGATATTTTTCATAAGTGAAAGGAAACATTGTCAAATCGAGGCTACCACTCTCATCACTGCCTATGACAAAAGCCATTTTTTCACCATTTTTCGTCGTAATTTCTTTGACGCGATCAACTAAGACAACGACATCAATCGTTTTATTAAAATAATTATCTATCTCATTTAAATCAACGACTTTAAATTGACTCTTATAACTAGTAGTTGGATAATCACTCAAATAGAAGCCAAACAATTCTTTTTCTCTTTCCATTAGAATGCCTTTAGAATACTCTTCTCTCTCTTCAATTTCTGGTTTTAATATTAATGATTCATCTAAATCCTTAGCTAGATTAGCATAATTGATAAGATTATCTAGATTCTCGATGAGGGTACGTTTATTGTAACCGAAATCAATAAAACAAGAAGAATCAATTAAGGCTTCTAAAACTTTCTTTGTCACATTTTTAGAAACAATTTTACTAAAACAATCATAGATATCACGATAAGTATCGCGTTTGGCCAAAATATCATTGCAAGTCACTACACCAACATTTTTTATATTTGATAGAGGAAATCTGATCCCTTCTTTTTCAACTGTGTAATATCCCATACTAGTTTGAATGTTTGGCGGCAAGATCTTAATTTTTAAGCGCCGGGCTTCATCGATATATTCCTTAGTTTTCGTCTCAGAACCAATTACTGATGATAACAAATTGCTGAAAAAGTATTTAGGATAACGGGCTTTTAAATAGGCCATACGATAGGCGATGATGGAGTAAGCTACGGAATGGGATTTATTAAAACCATAATTAGCGAAATTTAGAATGAGATCATATATTTTTTGGCTGACTTCTAAGTCGTGACCATTTTTAACACAACCATCTAAAAATTTAGTTTCTTTTTCTTTTAAGACATCTTTCTTTTTCTTGCTCATAGCCCGGCGCAAAATATCGGCTTCACCATAAGAAAATCCAGCTAGTTTATTAGCTATCTGCATAATTTGTTCCTGATAGATGATAATGCCATAAGTACTAGATAGAATTGGTCGCAAAGCATCATCCAAATAAGTTATTTCTTCTTCTCCGTGTTTACGGCGAATATAGGAATCGATATTGACAGCTGGTCCAGGACGAAATAAAGCGATGGCAGCGATGATATCATCAAGACTATTTGGCTTTAATTTGCGTAAAAAGTTGCGCATACCATCTGATTCAAATTGAAAGATTCCACTCGTATCAGCCGTTTGAAAGAGCTTTAAAGCATCTTTATCGCTAAAGGGAATACTTGAGAAATCAATCTTAATTCCTTCGCCCTTTTCAATATCGCTGATGATGTTCATAATCGTCGTAAGATTTTTTAGACCGAGAAAGTCCATTTTTAAGAGACCTAGTTCTTCAAGATACTCGTGTTCAAAGCCCGCTAGATAGATATCATTATTTTTGACAAGCGGAATGACTTCATCGAGTTCCTTCTCGCTCATGACGATACCAGCAGCGTGCATCGAGGTATGGCGAGGGAACCCCTCAATGACAGTACAAATTTTATATAGAAGTTTTAATTTAGAATCACTCTCTATCATATTGCGAAAATCACGGTCAGTGTTATAAAAATCACTTATCTTCTGTTTCGTAATATGCGGAATTCGTTTGCATAAATAATCGATATCATTGGGCTCACAATTTAAAACGCGTCCGACGTCACGCACTACTAATCGGGCTTTCAAAGTCCCAAAAGTAACAATTCCACTAACCCTTTTTTCCCCATATTTATCTTTGACATAGGCAATTACATCATCGCGATAGACATCAGGAAAATCGGTATCAATATCAGGCATTGTCACTCTTTCAGGATTCAAAAAGCGCTCAAACAACAAATCGTAATGAATCGGATCGATGTCCGTTATTCCCAAGGAATAGGCAACTAAACTACCACCAGCACTACCTCTTCCTGGTCCCACGAGAATGCCTTTCTTTTTCGCATATCTAATGAAGTCATAAACGACTAAAAAGTAGTTAGAAAAGCCCATATCATTGATGATATCGAGTTCATATAGGAGCCGTTTTTTATATTCATCAGAAATGACGTTATTGAGACGTTTCGCTAATCCCTTAATGCTTAGATTTTTTAAAAATTCAAAACTATTGCCATTTTCAACTTTATAAATTGGCAATAAATTACCATTATTTTGGAATTCAAATTGACACTTTGCAGCAATTTCATTACTATTTTCAAGTCCACGATTACTTGATAAACTGATAGCTTCATCAGCACTTATATAATAATTATCATCATCATTAAAAGAAACATCATCACTAATCGTCTTACCATCTCTAATCATATATAAGTATTTTAAATAAGTTGCCTCTTCTCTATTTATATACAATATTTTGTTGATAAAAACAATATTTGGGGTAATATCTTTGGCAATTTCTTCCTCCTGTTTATTCTGATAACCAACATATAGTTCAGGATATATATCTTTTAATTCTTCATATTTAGTCCGTGATGAAAAAGGAATAATACATATCAGTTCATTGTTGTACTTTCGCAAATCATCAATATTAATCGGTTGCTCATACTTGCGAGTCGATAACTTTATTAGACTTTTATAACCATCATAATTTTTAGCATACAACAAGATGGATAATCCATCTAATTTGAGATCTAACCCGATGATCGGTTTAATATTATTTTTAATACAAGCTTTATAAAAAACCATAGTTGATGTCATATCATCATCACAAATAGCTATGCTTTTTAGATTATTCTTTTGGCATAACTCAATTATTTTATCAATAGTGACAAGACTCGACAAAAGCGAATAATTGGTCTTGATATATAATGGTGTATACATAATATCACCTCTTATTAATAATATAACACATAAATTTTAAAATAAATATCGAACAAGCTGAAACAAAAGAAAAATGATACCTTGCGTTAAGTGATAAAGCTCTCTTTTTTCATTCGAAAACATTTGACTATTTATTTCTTTTATGATATTCTTATAAAGCAAGTATTTATTACATTCAAAAAGGAGGAATTGAAATGGCTATTAACATTACAAATAGAAAACCAAATGTTAAAAACTTATGTTCTCACGCTAATAACAAAACTAAAAAGAAACAAGGTTTAAACTTAGTTGTAGTTAGAGATGTAACTGGTAAAAAATATAGAATAAGTGCTAAAGAATTACGTACTTTAAAGAAAGACCAAAAAGTTGAAGCTTAATTGATATCGAAAGATATCTTTTTTTTTGCAAAAAAAAGAATTAGTCTTTGAGATCTAATTCTTCAATATCATCAACAACCGCTAGTTGTTGATCAATTATCAATTTTAATTTACGTTTAAAAACTACAATATTGCGTTCAAGAGTATCTGCTTTAATCTCAATCTTTTCAGCGCGCATTAAAGCATCATTGACGATATGCGATGCATTCCTTTTAGCATCCATAACAATTATTTTACTCTCTTCTATCGCGTTTTGTTTAATATCATTACTTGCTTTTTCAGCATTGAGAAGAGCACTTTTCAAAGTCTCTTCGATTTTTTTATAATGTTCTAATTCCTTTTTTAAAGATCTAATTTCTTCTTGTTGACTTTTAACACGATTGATTACGGCTTCAGTTTGGACAATGACATCATCAATGAATTTATTGACTTCATGTTTATTATAACCATCTTGTTCATGACTAAACTTTTCCACCTAATCACCTCGCTTTACTTCAAAACTTTCTAATTAAAAGTTAAAATCTTCCTCTTCTTCTTCCTTCTTTGCTTTTGATGTCTTCGTGTTACCATCGTCACTGATAGATCCTTCAACATTGATAGACTTAGGCGTACATAGGAATATTCCTCCTCCTAGTTTTTGTAAATCACCTTCAATGGCGTATAGAGTTCCACTTAAGAAATCAACTATTCTTTTAGCTTGGTCAGGAGTTACTCTCTTCAAATTGACAACAACTGAACTATTATTTTTCAAATAGTTAGCAATCTGTTGTGATTCTGAATAGGCTCTTGGTTCCAAAAGAATCATTTTATTATTATTATTTTCTACTTCATCAGCTGGTACTGTATATTCTCCCATATTTTCACTACCATCTTGATAATTATTGTCATCAACACCAGTTATTGAATTAAACCATTTATTAAAAGCCATATTTTTATCCTCCATATCATATATAATCAATTATAACACATTGTTTTTACTTTTAAAAGTACCAATTTTAGCCAAACCACGCTGATACAACATCACTATTGTTACTAAGTGGCTCGGGATTTGGTCTTTCAAATTGAATTTCCACAGGAACCTTAAAAGCCGAACCAAACGCTAATGCCGTTCCTGGTTGTAAAGTCTTCAATTGTTTTGCGCCCTCTTCGGTTATATTAGGAACCATTTCTCGAATATAAGACAAGTCCTTTGGATGTAGTGTTCGCAAGATGATAAAATTAGTACACTGAGAAATACAAGTTTCACTAAGTTCACTAGGACGTTGGGTGATAAGTCCCAATATGACACCATATTTACGTCCTTCTTTGGTAATTCTTTCAAAAATATTATAACCTAATAAATCAATATCATGATCTTTTTGAACATAGCGATGAGCTTCCTCAATGATGATATGAGTTGGATGTAACCCTCTCTTTGGATCAAAACAAGCTCGTTCAAAAATCATTTTGGAAATGATCTTCGTAATTGATTTAGCTAAACGATCATTGACGTAGTTAATGTTGATATCAACTATTTGGGCTGGTTTTCCATCATTAGTCTTAGTAAATCCATCGATAAAAGCGTTACGATCAATCATTTTAGGATAATCAAAATACACCGCGGCATCAGAATTGATTAACGCATGAAGTCTTACTGATAAAACATTAGCGTAATCATAGACCTTATCACTCTTTAAAACACCTTCAGATATGAGTGAAAAATCAAGAGCTAATTCTAAATCTTTCAACGTATAATATGTATCGCCCTTTGGATCTGGTATTTCAATCCCATCAACAATAAAACTGTTGATTAGTTCAACAACGAGCTCCATTTCCGCCATCTTACCACTATTGTCCACAAATAGACATTGTTTTAAAGTTCGATTATATCCCGGTTGAGCTATGATTGTCTCTAAATTCAATTGGTCCGTATGATAAGTAGTCAAAATAGCCGTTATTTGGTCTCTAATCTTGCTGGATTCTTTACCACTTTGTAAAATATCCATAATCGCTCTAGCAATGATATCATTTTTAAAAACGACAACATCACTAGTTGCTTCTTTAAAAATGGGAACATATTTCAAAGCCCGTTCGATAATTGATAACTGGCTTCCTTCTGTTGCCTCTAAAAGAATAGCGATATCATCAGTATTTAATAACCATAACGGAATTCGCAATATCTCGTGTTCACCATCATTTATATTAGTTGTATAAACTTTATCATTTAGCATTGGTGAAATATTATGTAACTCAGAGAAAGCTCTTATGTATTCACCATAGGCATCAAAAATAAAAATTTTAGCATTGATTGGTACATAGTTACTACTCGTAAAAACATTTTGTAAGATACGGGCTGTCGTACAACTTTTACCACTACCCGTATTTCCCAAGATTGAAAAATGATTACTAAAAAAATCATTGATGTTGACATTGATTCTATAATTTGTATAAACCGTTGACAATCCTAAATATAATTGCGTATTGTCAGTAACTTTTTGTTTTCCCAATACCAAATATAATTCATCCATAACAATAATTCGCACTTTTGATTTAAAAGCCGGCTTCTTATTAATACCAGGAAGGAACTGATTATCTTTAATCTCTCCGACAATACCAATTTTCGCAACATTAGAATTAATATTTAAAATTTCACCAACTATTTTTTTATCACCATCTTCAAAGACGACGTGAACATTAATTAAATTGGTTTGTGATGAAATATCAATAGTCAAATTGACCATGACATAATTCTCTTCGATACTAAATATTTTTCCAATCATACTATCAACCCTATTCTATATAAAATTATAACACTAAATAATAAAAAAAAGAAAGAAAAATGACAATTATTAATCATCTTTCTTTTCTTTATTTCTAAGGATTAGTGTACAACTATTAGAAAAGTCTATTTTTTCTTTAATTAAAAGTAATCTTTTATAATCCATCTTCCTAATGACCTCAACACGATTTTTCTTTATTTCACCATACTCAATAATATCATTTATCAAAGATGACACTGTCGCTTCAACATTATCAGTCATCATGACTTCAGAAGCAATCCAAACCTTTTTACATCTTTCAACTTCTTCTTTAGAAATCTCATATTCGGCTAGATTTTTATGCAATTCCGCAATCAAATCACTTGGTCGATCAGTTTCAGCCCAAAATTCAATGATTAAGAAGTCATCAACATACATTCTTTCCAAATATAGTGATGTTAACAAGCCCCGTTCAAGCATCAAATCTTTAAAAATTGAGGTTGATCCAAAAAGAATATTGAGAATCATTCCGACATAAAGACTCAACTCAAAGCGATCTGTTTCCTCAAAAGAATTGACATCTAATTTAATCGCAAATCCCAACTTATCAGTGGATACATTTTCAAGATAGAGTTCTTCATAATCTTTGAAAACTTTAAGCGGTTCTTTAAATGTTTTTATTTTAGGAATATCTCTTTTTTCAATATCTTTTAACATTGGATTATTCTTAATAACGTTGATGACAGCATCTGGATCAACCTTTCCACCAATCATTAGATACATATTATTTGGATTGTAAAAAGCGTTATAAGTATCATATAAATTTTCTTTAGTGATAGTTTTAACGGAATCGCAAGAACCAGCAATCGGTATGCGAAATGGATGATTCTTATAAAGCATTCGTTGAATCTCTTCTTCAATAAACCATTCTGGGTTATCTTTTAACATATTGATTTCTTCACAGATAATCCCCTTCTCTTTTTCAACGTTTTCATCTGTAAAATACGGACTATTGACATAATTTATCAAGAAATTGAGATTATTTTCAAAATTTTCTGTTCCTGAAAAATAATATCTTGTCGCTTTATAGCTAGTGGAAGCGTTACAATTAGTACCACTCTGCGCAAAAAAGGCAAAAGGATCCATACCATCTTTCTGTTCAAACATCTTATGTTCAAGAAAATGGGCAATTCCCTCTGGAACATGAATCATTTTTTTCTCATCCTCAGAGTAAAAATCTAATATAAGTGAACCAAATTTAGTAAAATAACTGACAAAGTAATTACTCTTGTTACTAAAAGGTAAAATGTAAACTTGAAGTCCATTATCTAATTTTTCAAAGTAGACATCTTGATCAATTCCTGATAATGCAAACTTATTCATCTTCTTCACCTCCAAGTAAGTAAATCGTATCTATGTGAACTTTATTACTAACATTGACAATATCGTCATATGTGACCTTTTCGACCATTTTCTTTCTCTCTTCTGGTAAATCAGAATTCAATATTTCCGAAGCATAGTAATAAGAAATGATTTGGGATGGATAATCATACATCTCATCAACTAAGGAAATATACCTAACTTTAGCTTTTTGAATTTCTTCTTCAGTTATATTACCCTTTTGAATACTATGCAATTCTTTCTTAATTAAAGAAACGGTTTTCTTTAAATTAGCTTTTGTAATACCCGAAGTAATAAATAATAAATTGTCTATTTTATTAGAATTGGAATTGATGTAGTAACAAAGAGAATTCTTCTCGCGAACATTGCGGAAGAGTTTAGATTCACTACTACCACCTAAAATCATATTGAAAATGGTTAAAGCATAATTTCTTTCAAATTCAGTTAAATCCTTCAATTTACAACCAATGGACAATTTTCCTTGGGCTGATGGATAACTCTCAACAATTTGTCTTGGAATTTTACGAATCTTATCATGCTCAATGACAAAATCATTATCTTTTTTATGATAAATATCAAATTTAAAATATTTCGTGAAGATTTTTTCTACTTCGTCAAAATCGATATCTCCTAAAACAAAAATATCCAAGCCACTACTTCTGATAAAATCTTTATAATAAGTGTATAAGTTTTCCTCATTGATTTTTTCTAAATCTTCAAGATACCCAAATCCGTGTAAAGCATAAGTAGCTTTAGGATCCATTTTTTCTAACATTTTGACTAGACTATATTTTCTCGTATCTTCTTTGATACTCGCAATTTGTTTAATCGTATTAGCTTTAATTATATTAAAAGATTTTGTATCAAAACGGTTATTAGTGACATTGGGATTAAAAATGATATCCGCTAAATACTTTATTGTTTGTTCAAAAGTACCTTTTTCGGTATATTTTTCATTCAAGCATAATAAAGAAAAATCAGTATTATAATAATTACCGAGACGATAACAACTGAAATCGACTTCACAAGCGTATAAATCTTGTTGTTCAATCGCCATTGCTCTTCGCGTTGGATATTTTTTACTCGAAAAAGTTAACATATCAGCAAGGACATTTCGCTTCGTAATCTCTTCTTTAGTTATCTTTTTTCTAAATATTAAGTCAACCGTTATGGTTTTAAAACGATCAGTCTTAATCATATGTAAATTATAACTATTAAATCTTTTTTTTACGTATTTCATCACATCACCTATTTATATTATGGATATTATTCTTTTTTTTATTTGTAATACAACAATATTATAACATATTTTATTTTGGTAAAAAAAGGTAGACTTTATGCCTACACTTCTTTCTTATTCATCTACTTCTATTTCTTCATCGCTGTATTCATCATCATCTTTTTTTATTAATACTTCACGTGGTTTAGCACCATTTTGTGGACCAATTATTCCTCTTTCCTCAAGAAGTTCAACTAAGCGCGCAGCTCGATTGAAGCCTACTTTAAATTTTCTTTGAATGAGTGACGCACTAGCCTTTTGCGTAGAAATGACGAATTCAACTACATCATTATATATTTCATCGTCTTCATCATCAACATCACGGAAATGACCACCAGCATTGCCTTGTTCTTCAGCTGCTGCTTGAAGATTTAAGAATTTTTCATCATATTGCGCTTTTTGTTGACTGATTGTCCAATTGATAATGGCTTCCAATTCTTCATCTGAGACAAATGCTCCCTGAATTCTTTCAGGAGCATTCTCACCCATTGGTAAGAATAACATATCACCTTTACCGAGCAATTTTTCAGCACCAGTCATATCAAGAATTGTTCTTGAATCGATACTCGAAGATACCGCAAAGGAAATACGCGACGGAATATTAGCTTTGACAACACCAGTTATGACATCCGTTGATGGTCTTTGGGTAGCCACAATTAAATGGATACCTGCAGCCCGCGCCATTTGGGTGATACGCATAATAGAATCTTCAACCTCTTTTGAAGCTACTAACATCAAATCAGCTAACTCATCAACAATGACAACGATATAAGGCATCCGTTGAATGCGATCAGTTCCAACGCGATTTTTATTTTCATTGTCAACCCATTCGTTGTAAGTAGCGATGTTCTTTACCTTTTTATCTTCAAATTCATCATATCTAAATTCCATTTCGTGAACAATTTTTTGCAGAGCAACACTAGCCTTTTTGGGATCAGTGACAACTGGCATCAATAAATGTGGTACACCATTATAGTTACTAAGTTCAACTTTCTTTGGATCGACCATGACCAATTTGACTTCATCTGGTTTCGTCCGCATCAAAATGGAGGCGATAATACAATTGATACAAACTGATTTACCACTACCAGTAGCTCCAGCTACCAACAAGTGTGGGGTCTTATCAATCTCAGCGAATTTGGTTTCACCCATAATATTTTTACCGAGAGCGACCAACAATTTACTCTTTGCCTTATTAGTTGGTTCTTTCTCTAAAACTTCCCGTAGGCTTACAGGTTGAACTGTTTCATTAGCAATCTCAATACCAATTGTTCTCTTGCCAGGAATCGGTGCTTGAATACGCACATCTTTTTTGGCTAAAGCTAGAGATATTTCTTTATTTATACTCAAGATTCGACTCAACTTTGTACCGTTCTTAATGGACAATTCATATTGAGTAACACTTGGTCCGATGTGATAATCGACAATAGCTGCTCCCTCAATGCCAAAATCACTTAAAACATTGACTAATAGTTCTCCCGTAGCCCGAATATTGGCTTCATTAATAGCATTATTAGCTTTATTCTTAGGGCTTTTCAAAAGAGATAAACTAGGTAATTTATAATCAGAAGTAGGCATAGCAACCTGTTGGTTGAAATGCATTTCTTCTTGTTTAACTTCTTTTAACTCTTCCTCACGACGAAGAGCTTCTCCCTTCTTGCGTTCTTGTTCCTCTTCACGCAAAGCTGTTGCTTCATTTAATTCATCAACGCTAGCCACTACTACTCTCGCATCTAAATCGACTACTTCAGGAACTGTTTTTTTCTTAATTTCTTTTTCTTCACCAGTTTCTTCTTCAACTGTTTCATTCTTTTCTTCTTCGCCTAATTTCTTTTGTTCCTTCTTAATGATTGACTTTCCTTTATCGAAGCCCTTGCGCAAATAGTCAAAGATAGATATTCCGGTAAATAGACAAATTCCTAAAACGATTATGATCCAAGATATGATATATGTTCCTTGATAATCAAATAATACCTTGAAAAGAATGGCGAGAAAGCAACCAATAATTCCGCCACCAGTCGTTTTAAAAGAACGATTATTCATAATTTGGTTGATTACTTCCATTAAGCGATTCCACGTCTCGGATATGATACTACTAGTAACCCCATCTTGTCCCTTGACATATTCAAGATGTGAATACGTTAAAACACCAATGATTAATATATATAAGCCAATTAGCTTCTTATCTAAAAAATTAGGATAAGACTTTTTATAGATTAAATATGCCCCTAATAGCAATAATATCACAATAAAAACAATATCCCAGGTACCAAACAAAAAAGTCGCCAAGCATCGAACTAATCGCCCAATTAATCCCAATGGTTTACCTGGTCCAAAACCTAGAATAGCTAGAATGATATAGATGACTCCCTGTAATTCAATAGGAATATGAAATTCAATTTCGTCTTCTTGTTTTCTTTTCTTTTTCTTCGCCATAATACTCCTCCAATACTATTCTCAATTATATTATAACATATTAAGAATAATTATTAATAAATTTTTGACAAAAAAAAAGTTCAAAATGAACTTTTAATAATTTCGGTTCTATAATAAATAGTGTTGGTGAGTAAAAATCACTAATACTATTTTTAGTTAATAAAAAGGAGTCATTATC
>CANROW010000015.1 GCA_947632345.1 uncultured Bacilli bacterium
ATTAACATTTTTACTATATCATATCATTTTAATTTTTTTAATTTTTTGGTCTCACATCATTTACAACTACACATTTTTGATATTTTGTTGTATTGAGTAGTATTATGAATTATTATATTTATAGTATATGCTTTCATAATAAAAAAATTCCTAGTTATATAATTTAGGAATCTTTTCTTTTATTTATCATTTTTAATGTCTTTTGTACTGCTTTTCCTTTAGGTTTATCAGATAAATAATCTTTAACATAGTTTGGGTATAGTTGTTTATATTCACTATCACTTAATCCCACGTTTAGCTCTATATCTTGTAACCATTGTTGAGCTTCTGTCATAGCGTTAACCTTTTTAGTATTATCTTCTAATCCAGAGAAAGTATCATCTTCCAATGCTGCTCTCATATCTTTTAATTCTTTTTTTATTGTTTCTTCGCTAGCTCCATCTAAACACATTGCATCTTTAATTTCTTCTTCATCGACCGGTGAAATCAGCTTTTGTACATTGGAAACCTTCATATATTCATGACCAGCTTTCAATTCTTGAATTAATTTGTTGTCATTTTTCATAAATGATATCATTGTACCAATTATAACACCTGTCATAACGTTGGCAACGGGTCCGATAAGGACCATTAGTAATAGACTGAGAATGTGACTAACGATGTTATAATCGTGTTGTTTTTTTAAGTAACCAAATTTTTTGGCTTGATTTTCAAATATGACATCTGATAAATCAACGGTTACCATTCCAATTAATCCAGAAATTAATCCATATATTAAATATCCTTTCATAAACCCTCCTTCATTTGATGTATGTTATCATATTTAATAATAAAAATCAATTATCTAATTATGGTTATATAAAAATTGTGTTTATTAGAAAATAGGACTATTATAGATATTAATGTTATAATTTTAATGGTGGTACTATGAACGAAAGAATAATGGAAGATATTGATAAGCTTTATAGAATGTGGCAGAATGGTTTTCTTGGTGGAGAAACAATGCCAGAAGATGCTAATCCGCATTTAGATGAGAAATCTCTAGAAAATTATTTATATTTTACTTTACCGATGGCTTTAAATTATCAAAGAAATTCTTATAAATTATGGGAAAGTGCTAAGAAAACTTATGATGATGTTACTACGAGGTTTGTTTTTAATCCCAAAGAAGTAGTGAAATGTGATTTTTCTGTAGTACAGGAAGCTTTAGTCAAATATCGTATTGCCTTGCAACCAACTAAACAGACTGAGATTTGGATAAAATTATGTCAAACATTTGTGGAGCTATTTGATGGTGACATTCGAAAGTTATTTGATGACTTTCATAATGATGTCGATAAGATTAGAGATTTTATTCAGCTTCAAAATAAAAAGAATTTTCCTTATCTTTCTGGAACTAAAATATGTAATTATTGGTTGTTTGTCATATATCAATACACAGATAGAACCTATAAAAATATAGGGAGTTTGACTGTCGCTCCTGATACTCATGTCGTTAAGGCAACTTATCGCCTTGGACTGATTGATGATAAAGAGTTGAATAGTGCTAATGTTCAAAAAATTGTTATCGAAAGATGGAATAATTTATTAAAAGATTCTAAATATAAACCAATCGATATTCACACGCCATTATGGTTGTGGAGTAGAAATGGGTTTAAGGAAATAAAATAAGTATGAGACGTGAAGAGAAAAAAGCTGATGAATGGATTGAAGATTTAAATAATTATTTGCAAAAAGAGGAAGAAAATGAAAGTAATAACGATAAAACAACCGTGGGCAACATTAATTGCCAAAAAGTTAAAAGAGTATGAATTTCGTACCTGGAAGACTAAATATCGTGGTGATATATTGATTCACGCTGGTAAAGGAATTGATAAGAAGGCAATGGAAAGATTTGCTTATCTAGGATTAGATTATCCTTCAGGGTGTATTATTGCTAAAGCGACAATTACGGATTGTCTTTATGTCGATGAAACATTGCGCAATGAATTGAAAATGAAGAATGCAGATGTTTATCATAATGTTTTAAAAGACGATAATGCTTGGGAAGGATACGGATTTAAAATTGAGAATGTTGTAGAAATTAAGCCAATATACATAAATGGTAAATTGAGTCTATGGGATTATGACTATCAATTTGACAAAAAATAAAAAAATGTTATCATTTTTATAAGATGATTTCTTCGTTGTGTTATTTTATCTAATCTAGGGGGACTATGATGAAAAACTTAGATGAATTTAAAGTTAATTTAGAAAGACAAATAGAACAATCAACTGGGGTTGTTATTGTGCCACATAATAATGTTGACTTAGATGCTTTTGGGTCAGCAATTGGCATATCTTTAATTGCGAAGAAATTTAAAAAAACTTTTTATATAATCATAAATGATATAGAGCTTGAACATGGCGTTAGTATGCTTTATGAAGAGGTTCAAAGTGAATATCCTATACTTACTTTAGAAAATTATAAAAAACTATCTTCTTCTAAAGATTTATTTATTTTGACTGATGTCAATAAAGCATCATTAGTATGTTTGGATGAAAAAGATAACGATAGTCAAAAAATATTTATTATTGATCATCACAATGAGGATGAATCTACTTTTATGACTAGTAATAAAAACAAATTAATTGATCCGGATGTATCAAGTGCTTGTGAAATTGTTGCCGAATTGTTAAAAGCTTATGATATTGATATTCCTTGCGATGTTGCCAATTATTTGTTAGCTGGGATATATCTTGACACTAATAAATTGAGTAATAATGCTACACCAGAGACGATGCGGGTTGTTGCTAATCTTTTAGATACAGGAGCTAACCTCAAGAAGGTTACCGACTACTTTACGGAAGATTTCATTAGCGATCGCCGGGTTCAAAGTTTGGTTAGTAGAACTAAAATAATTCCACCACATATAGCTATCGCGGCATCTCTAGAAGATGATATTTATACTAAAGAGGAAATAGCGAAAGTTGCTGATTATTTACTCAAGTATCAAATTGATGCTGCTTTTGCGATTGGAAATATTGGAGATAGAGTAATATCGATTAGTGCCAGAAGTAAAGAGAAAATTAATGTCGGTGATATGATGAAAGAATTCGGCGGAGGAGGAAATCAATATTCCGGAGCTGCTAAAATAAATGATTGTTCAGTTGCTGAAGTGAATAAACAATTGCTAAAGGTAATAAAAAATACTATAATTAATGATTAGATTATAATTGTTGGTGTTTTTATAATAAAAATCCTTGTAAGCTAGGATTATTTCATAAAACTTTTTAATAGTAAAGAGAAAATCTTTACTTTTTATTTTTTGTTGACTACACCCGGTGAGGGTGTTACAATTTGATTGGTGATAGAAATGGAAAAAGAACATTCATGTATTAAAACGAAAAAAAGAACACTGGAAGAAAAAAATTATTTGAAGAAAAGATTGAAAACGATTGAAGGTCAAGTTCGAGGAATCATTGGTATGATTGATGATGATCGTTATTGTGATGATATTTTGATTCAAATTTCGGCTGTTAATAAATCTTTAAAAAGTTTAGGGAGTGAACTCCTTAAAAATCATTTATCGACTTGTGTAATTCAAGATATTAAAGATGACAAGTTAGAGATAATTGATGAAGTAATGGAATTGATTAAGAGGTTAGATTAAAATAATATTTTTGTGAATACAATAAACCAGGAGGATTATGATGAAAAAAGTCGTTTTAAAAATAGGCGGAATGAGTTGTAGTGCTTGTTCTAGTGGCTTGGAAAAGTATTTAAGTAAACAAGAAGGTATTAAAAGTGCCAGCGTTAATCTCGTTTTAGCTCAAGCTATGATTGAATATGATGATAAACTCACCATAGATGATTTAAATCGTTTTGTTGAAGAAGCTGGGTTTGATAGCTTAGGTGTGTTTGACGGCAAAGAAGAAAAGAAAAAGAGCCGTGGTAAAGTAAATATATTTATTTTTGCACTTTTAGCTATTTTTGTTTTATATGTATCTATGGCTCATATGTTGAATATTCCTGAGATGCCTTATCTCAATATGATGAAATATCCAATTCATTATGCGATTGCTTTATTGCTTCTTACTATTCCTTTTTTAATATTTGGACGAGATATTTTTCAAAGTGGAGTAAAGAATGCTTGGCATCGAACACCAAATATGGATACTTTGGTTACACTTGGCGTTTTGGCTAGTTTTACATATAGTTTGTTCAGCATGTTTATGATTATTTTGGATAAAAATCCGATGTTTTATGTTGAGAATTTATATTTTGAGTCTTGTTGCATAATCATTTTTTTCATTAAATTGGGTAGATTTATTGACGGTCATAGTAAGGAAAAGACTAAAGAAGCATTAAAAGAATTAGTTCAAATAACCCCAAATATGGCTCTTATAAAAACTGCAGATGGTGATAAAGAAATAACTATAGATGAGGTGAAGAAAGGTGATATCTTACTTTGTAAACCAGGTATGAAAATAGCTGTTGATGGCGTTATTATAAAAGGTGATACCCATGTTGATGAGGCTTTTATTACCGGTGAATCGATACCTAATAAAAAGAGCGTCGGTGATAAAATTGTCGCAGGTAGTATTAATATTGATGGTTATATTGAGTATGAAGCAGAAAAAATTGGTAAAAATTCAACTATTTCTGAGATTGTCAGACTAGTAGTCGAAGCTACCAATACTAAGTCACCACTTCAAAGATTAGCTGATACTATCAGTGGATATTTTGTACCAATCATAATTATAATTGCTGTCCTTACTCTGTTGATATATATACTTTTAGGTTATCCATTCAACGAATGTATCATTGCTTTTGTGACTGTTTTGGTAGTTGCCTGTCCTTGCGCGTTGGGATTAGCTACACCTCTAGCGGTTGTTGTCAGTGAGGGATTATGTGCCAAAAATGGCATTTTGGTCAAGAGTAGCGAGACTTTAGAAAATGCTCATAAAGTAGACACTATTGTTTTTGATAAAACAGGTACTTTAACTTATGGTAATTTAAAAGTTGCACAAATTCACAATTATAGCAATTATTTGGAAAAAGAACTCATGAGAATTGTTGCTAGTCTCGAAAAAAAATCGAGTCATCCAATTAGTAAAGCTTTTGTAAATTATGCTGAAGAGAATAAACTTACTTTACAAGAAGTTTCTAATTTTAAGAATGTTTCTGGTATTGGCGTTGAAGGAGAATTAAAATCTAAAAAGATTTGCGTTGGCAATAGTAAATTTTTAAAGCGTCTCAAAATAAAAAATGATCATACTGACGATGAGCTTTCTTTAGCGCAAGATGGTAATAGTATTATTTATGTGATTGAAGATGAAAAAGTTATTGGCTTAGTTGGCGTTAAAGATATAGTCCGTGACAATGCCGCTGAAACAATAGCTCAACTGGGGAAAATGCATAAAGAGGTTATTATGTTGACAGGAGATAATGAGACTACTGCTAAACTAATTGCGAAAAGTGTGGGAATTAAAAAAGTAATTGCTAATGTCTTACCAAGGGATAAGACCAAAATGATCAAGGATTTGATCAAAGATGGTAAGAAAGTCATGATGGTCGGTGATGGTATTAATGATGCACCTAGTCTTGCAACAGCTGATATTGGGGTTAGTGTCAATAGTGGAACCGATATTGCTGCGGACTCTAGTGACGTTATTTTGATTAGAGATGATTTAGCTAGCATTATCGATTTAATTAAAATCAGTAAGAGAACACTAAGAAATATTAAACAGAATTTATTTTGGGCTTTTTTCTATAATATGTGTATGATTCCCATTGCTGTCGGACTATTGAAACCATTAGGGATAACTATGAATCCTATGTTTGGAGCTCTAGCTATGACACTTAGTAGTTTAACGGTTGTTTTCAATGCTTTGCGGCTTAAAAGGTATAAAATACAAAAAAGTTAATATTATCCAAATTTATTTGACAGACTAATTATAGAATGTTAAAGTATAAAGCATGATTATTTAGGGGGTTTTTATGAAAAAAGAATTTGTTGAGTCTAGTGAGACGATCTTTTATAAACAATCTGATTGGCATTATCTTGTCAAGTGTCTTATGGATTATGTAAAAGAGGATAGAAAGTTATATTCATGTGATCCTTTTACTGCCAAGATTGATGGTCGAGTAAAAGATGCTGTTTTATGTGATGCATTTAATGCTATGAGCTTTTTTTCTTATGAGTGTTTATCTGGTGAAGAACTTCATAATGATGCTCGTTATAGCTTTTATGCTTCACAAAGTAAACAAATTGATGAAAGAGCATTTTTGACAAATTTAGTAAAGTCTTTTTCTGATTATATTTTTAATAAACGTATGATTAACTCAATCAAAATAGATTGTGATAATGATGGATGTTTACAGCCTATCGCATTTAGTGATGGAGCTGCAGTTCTCCTTGATTTTATCAATTATGTTTTTGAAAAAGAAGGATATAATCGCCAATTTACGATGCATGATTTAGAAACAATTGCTTTTAAAGAAAAATATGATATGGATATGCTAAAATTAAATTTCTTTTTACGCAAAATTGACAAACATTCTGAACAATTGCAAAATGGCATTAGTGTTGAAGAAATCTATCGAGAAGTAGCTAACAATCACAATTTAGGCGAAGTCTACATTATGGACAATCGTTGCTATTACAAATATGATGAAAATAAACTTCCACAAACGCATCGAAGTGGTTTGATGAATGCTTCTGATGCTATTGGCCTTGAGTTGGATTTAGAGGCTCTAGCCTGTGCTTATGAGCATCTTGCCGATAAAGATAAAAAAGAAGTTGAAATACCGATCATTCGCGAGAAAATCAAATGTATGAAGATAAAATAGAGGAGATAATAACTCCTTTTTATTATGAAATTAATTTATGGCTAAAAATAAAATATTTTACGATAATCAATAAAAATATATTGACAATAAAAAAACTTAAACGTATTATGTAGGTGAGGTGGTAATATGATCAAAAGTAAAATTGCAAAATTTATTTCAATTATTTTTATAATTGTTTTAATATTGGGAATAGGAGGATTCTTTTTCTTACCAAAGCTTTATGATATTTTTAAAGCTCCAGTCGTTGCCGAATTCAATGCTCACCATTTAGCATATCGTTGTGCTTTTTATGCTTGTTACATCATTTGTCTAGTGATAGTGTACAACTTAATGAAGTTATTTAAATATATTTATAGTGATACTCCATTTCGTAAAGAAATTGAGATAATTTTAAAACAATGTGCCGTTATGTTCATGGTTTTAGCGATAATTGTTGTGATTAAGATATTTTTTATTCCAACGTTATTGTCTTTGGCAGTAGCATTTGTCTGTTTTGTTGCTTCTCTAAGTTTTTATTGCTTAGCTGAAGTCATTAAAGCGGCTATTGCCTATAAGAATGAAATTGATTATACAGTGTAGGTGATATGATGATAATTGTTAATTTGGATGTAATGATGGCCAAAAGAAAAATGTCATTAAATGAATTGAGTGAAAGGACTAATATAACTATTACCAATTTATCCATATTGAAAACTAATAAAGCTAAAGCGATTCGTTTTTCAACTTTAGAAGTTATTTGTAAAGCTTTGGATTGCCAACCAGGTGATATTTTAGAATATCGAGGTGAAGAAGATGCAAGATAATATAAAGATCAGTCATAAACGCATAATTACCTTTTTAATAGCGTCTCTATTGATTGCCATCAGTCATAATTTAAAGATTGATTGGTACTTAAAAGATGTAATTATTCCTTTTACAATTTTACTAATAACGTATATTTATATCTTTGCTGATAAAAACTATATAAATAAAAAAGCTTATTATTTATTGATACCCATTATTTTAATTTTAATTAGTGATATGATTATTAAGATTGATTGGACGAATAAGCTTTTAAATGTTTTAGTTTTACCTTTTCTGATAACCGTTTTTTTGATGAAATTAACTAATCCTAATTATTCTATTACTAAGGATTATGCTTTATGGATATTTAAACTTTTTCCTAAAGATTTATTCAGTAATTTAAAATATCTCAAATTAAAAAGATCAAATGAAAAAAGTAATACATCGAATATTCTTTTAGGTGTTTTGGTCGGATTGGGAATTGGTATTGTAATTTTGTGCCTTCTCATGAGTGCTGATGATTATTTTGAATATTTCATCAATAATATTACAAGCGGTATTGATTTTGATGTATCAAGTATCATTCTCTTTGTTGGCTCATTCATCGTTTTATTCAGTATTTTTGTCAATATTTTGGTAAATAGAAAAAAAGAGGTGAAACCTCTTGAAATGAAAAATTTGGATACAATGATGGTGACTATTATTTTATCCATTATTAATGTTGTCTTTGTCCTATTCTTGATATCGGAACTTTCACGATTAACAATCAATTTTTTACAATTACCGGTCGAATATACTTATTCAAGTTATGCCCGTGAAGGATTCTTTCAGCTTCTCTTTGTTACGATGATCAATTTTACTATTATCATCTATCTTCTTTATAAAACTCAAAATATTGCGAAGAGTAATCGTGTCAAATATTTAGTTCTCTTACTCATATTCTTTTCAATCATTTTAATTTTTAATTCTTATTATCGAATGTTTTTATACATAGGTAATTATGGTTTGACACCATTACGCCTCCAAGTAATTTTATTTTTAGCGATGGAGTTAATTGTTTTTTATCTAATTACTAAAAAAATAATTAGAGTATTGCAAAATGATTCCTTTAAATATTTCATTGTCCTTAATACTTTCTATATTATAAATTTATATTTATGTAATAATAATGTTATTGATTTTATTATGAAGATGTTAAAATGATATTGTCAGTTAATAATAAAATTGATAAAGAGGAGCATTATATAAATGGTGAAAGCTATGCATAAAAAATATTTAGGGTTAGGTATTATTTTAGTGACGATTGTCTTAACTCTATTAATGATTTTCTATTTTGATAGTAAAAGTTTAAATGATTCAAAAGAAGAAGTTAGTAGTGGTGACAGTGATAAAGAAGAAAATGTTCAAGGCGAAGAAGAAGTTTATGAAGATATTCTAGAGGTTCCAAGTGAACTACAACCATATTTAGATCAAATAAGTGATGATCTAATTATGACTACTGATGAAATAGCTACTTATAACTCGGAAATTGCCTCTAAAACGACAGCCCTTTATGATGTTTTAAATATGACGACAATATCGAAAAAGCAAATTGAAGACTATATCAATTCCTACGAAACGCCAAGTCTTCCCAAGTATAATGGTAATAGAAAAGTTACTTCTCAGGAAGTGACAGAAATGTTGGAAAATCGCAATCTGTCAGCTGTTGAAGAAAAAGATACGATAGTTAGAGGATTGATTGTCCAAAGAAGTAATTTGCGTTCTTTCCCTACAAATGTTCACTTTTATGATAGTCCTAGTTCTAAGCACTTGGATCGGCTTCAAGAAACGGAATTATTTGTCAATACACCGGTCATAGTTTTGCATACTAGTAAAGATGCTGAATGGTATTTTGTCTTATCACCAATTTATTATGGTTGGGTTGAGAGTAAAACAGTAGCTTTAGCAACGAAAGAAGATTGGGATTTTTTCTTGAATGATGATAAATTTGTGGTAGTAACAGAAAAAAATATTGACTTGAAAGGTAATACTTTAGATATGAGTGTCAAATTGCCATATATTTCTGTGGATAAAGATTTTTATCAAGTAAGTGTTCCCAGTAGAGATACTGATGGCAAAGTTATAAGGGAAAATATTCAGTTAAAACATAATCAGGTTTATCGCGGATATGTTCCTTATACGAGAAGAAATTTATACATTCAGGCTCTAAAATATAAAGATGTTCCTTATCAGTGGGGCGGATATACTGGTGGCGTTGATTGTTCGAGTTTTGTTTTAACTGTCTTTAGAACATTCGGTTTTCAATTTCCAAGAAATACCTCAACTCAGAACAGTAGTGTTGGCCAAATTATAGATGTATCCGATAAAAGTACGAGTGATAAAATGCAACTAATTGCGAAATATCCGGGCTCACTTCTTTATCAATCAGGTCATGTCATGCTATATTTAGGAGAATATGAAGAAAAACACTACATTATTCACGCTAATGGTTCAACTATCAATGTGGCTATTACGCCTCTAGATGGTTCTTCTTATCTTAACAAAATTAATAAAATTGTCTTAATCAATAGCACAATATAAATATGGCATAACAAATTCGAGAAATATGTTACTTTAAAAATAGACAATTAAAATAATTAAGAGAAATTTCATTTATAAAGTTCTTTTTCTCAGTAGGGAAGGATTATAGCTTTAGAAAGTGATTATTATACTAATAGGTAAAATTGGTTTGTCCATTATAAAAATCGTAAAATAATTGTTTGATATTGAAAATATTATCTCTTTACTTGTTGACAATTCTACTGATAAACGTTAAAATGTCAGTAGATATGTCAAGGAGAACTAATAATGAAAAATATAAACATAGAGGAATTTAAAAAGAAAAGCAATCTTGAAATTATTGAAACATTAATGAAAATGAATAACGGCTATATTACCTCAAAAGATTTAGATAATTATGGTATTCATAGAATGTATCTCAATATTATGTGGAAAAAAGGCATAATAGAAAAAGTGGGTAATGGTATTTATATTGACTCTATAAAAATAGAAGATAGTTATTATGTCTTTAGTTTAAGTATGCCTAATACAATTTATTCTCATATGACGGCCCTTTATTTTCATAGACTTTCTATTAAAGCACCAAATGATAGATATGATATAACAGTTAAAAAAACATATAATAGTAAACATTTAAAAAATCATGAAGTTTTTTATGTATCTAATGATATTTATGAACTTGGACTTATTGAAGTGAAGACGCCAATGGGCAATAAGGTGAGAGCTTATGATATAGAACGATGTATATGTGACATTATTAGATCTAAAAATAGAATGGATTCAGAACTTGTTAAACATAGTATTAGAGAATATATTAAAAGAAAAGATAAAGATATTGCTAGATTATCCAATTATGCAGATAAGCTTGGGATTAAAGATGAAGTTATGAATTATATTGAGGTCTTTTATGAATAGTATGCAATTAAAAGATAAATTAAAAAAAATTTCTAACGAAAAGCATGTTGACCTTAATACATTACTTAGACTTTATATGTATGATAGATTTATAGAAAGATTATCTGTTAGTAGATATAAAGATAATTTTATTTTAAAAGGTGGATTTTATTTAAGTACATTATTTGGGGTAGAAAATAGAAGTACGATAGATATAGATACCGCCTTTAGAAATGCTAACTTTGATGAAAAAACAATAGTTAAAATGGTGAAAGAGGTATTAGCTATTGAAATAAATGATAACGCCAAATTAGTTTATCTAGGAATAATGCCAATAAGAGATGATGATGAATATGGTGGATTTAGAGTAGATATACAAGTGGAATTGGATAATGTTAAGGAAAAGTTTCATATTGATATAGCAACAGGAGATCCTATTACTCCCAAAGAAGTTAGATATAAATATATACCTTTGTTAGAAACAAATTATATAGATTTGTATGCTTATAATATGGAAACAGTATTAGCTGAAAAAATAGAAACTATTTTGAATAGATCTGAATTAAATGGAAGAATGCGAGACTTTTATGATGTTTATTTAATTTTTACAAAATATTGGGAAAATATTAATATTGCTAATTTTAGGAAAGCAATCGATAGAACATTTTCTAAAAGGGAATATTTTGGAAATCCATTTGAAACAATTGATTTACTAAGAAATAGTGACGTGATAAAATCAAGATGGAATATATATCAAAGGAAGTATGATTATGCTAAAAATATTACTTTTGATAATATATTAGATTGTCTGGAAAAGATGATGAAAGAAATAGAAGTTGTAGAATTTAAATGATGATATCCTTAGTATGGAGGTATTTATGTATGATTTAATAATTGTTGGTGCAGGACCTGCTGGTTTAACGGCAGCTTTATACGCATTACGAGCTAATAAAAAAGTATTAGTTTTAGAAGCAAAATGTTATGGTGGTCAGATAATAAATGCTAATAAGATTGAAAATTATCCAGCTATTAATGATATTTCTGGTGTTGATTTTGCTAATAATTTATATGAGCAGGCTAAAAATCTAGGAATGGATTTAAAATATGAAGAAGTAATAGCGATTGAAGAAGACAAAGTAGTCGTCACCAATAAAAACAAATATCAAGCCAAAGCTATTGTTTTAGCAACTGGTACCGAAAAACGTAAACTTGGTTTAGCAAAAGAGGATGAGTATCTGGGCAAGGGAATATCCTATTGTGCAACTTGCGATGGCCATTTTTATAAAAACAAAATTGTTGCGGTAGTTGGTGGCGGTAATACGGCTTTAGAAGATGCTTTATATTTATCAAAGATAGTTGAGCGCGTTTACTTAATTCATAGACGTAGTGAGTTTCGTGGTGAGAAAAAGTATTATGATCTCTTACGCGAGACTTCTAATGTCACTTTTATTCTCAATGCTGAAGTTATTAAATTGAATGGAAGTGATCAATTAGAGAGTATAGATATTCGTGATAAAGATGGTGATATATCTAACATAGCTATCTCTTGTCTTTTTGTGGCGATTGGTCAAAAACCAGCCAATGATAAATTTGCTAACTTAATAGATTTAGATGAAGATGGATACATTAAAGCTTATGATGATGTCCATACTAATAAAAAAGGCATCTATGTAGCAGGTGATGCTCGAACTAAGGAAGTCCGTCAGTTGACAACCGCTGTAGCGGATGGTACTATTGCTGCTACAATGGCTATTAGAGAAATGAGGTAAAAGAATGAGTGTTATACAAATAGAAGAAAAAGATTTTTTTGAAAAAACTAAAAAGGGAAAAGTATTAGTTGATTGTTATGCTGACTGGTGTGGTCCTTGTCGGATGCTTTCACCTATTATTGATGAATTGTCCGATGAGGTCAATGATTGCCTTTTTTATAAGCTAAATGTAGATAATGCTGAAAAAATAACTGATAAATATAAGATTATGTCCATTCCCACTGTTTTATTTTTTAATGATGGTGAGTTGAAGATGACTATTGTCGGTTTAAGGTCTAAAGATGACTTTAAAGAATTGCTTGAAAAGATATAATATTATTTTAAAAATGAAATGCATATAATATTTCATTTTTTTAATGATGAGGAATTATAATAGTATTAGAGGAATGATTAATGTATAGAAATACTTATGTTGAAATAAATTTAAAGAATCTTCGCTCCAATGTCGAGAAATTAGTTAATACTTATAATGAATATTTGTATCATTTTGGAGTAGTAAAAGCGGATTGTTATGGGCATGGTGGTGAAGAAGTAGTTAAAACGATTGTGGAAGCTGGATGTAATTATCTAGCAGTTGCCACTTTAGAAGAAGCTGTATCGATTCGCCAATATTTAAAAGATATTCCCATTTTATGTTTAGGAATCATTGATATTGAGTATTTAGATGTATGTCTAGAGAATGATATAACTGTTACTATTAGTAGTTTGAGCTATCTAAAGAAGTTACTCGAAAGAGATTTACCAAATTTAAAAGTTCATATCAAGTTGAATACAGGAATGAATCGATTAGGAGTAAATAAGCGAAGTGAGTTTAATCAGATGGTGAAATTATTAAAAGAGAGTAATGTCATTCTTGAAGGAATTTATACGCATTTTTATAGTCCCCTTGACGAAGAGAGTAATGCTTGGCAATATCGCCGTTTTAAAGAGATAACGCGTGATGTCGATTTATCACAAATACCAATTATTCATTTAGGCGCTAGTGATGAGACAATTTCCTGGCCAAAGTATCCTGAAAGTAATGGTTGCCGTTTGGGAATAGCTATGTATGGTCTTGTACAAAACACCACAATAAAACTCGAATCAACTTTTAGTCTACATAGTGAAGTTATACAAATAAATGATGTTTGTGATGCGACTGTGGGATATAATGGTGCTTATAAGGCGAATGGCCAAAAACGGATTGCGGTCGTTCCTATTGGCTATGCAGATGGCATTATTCGCAAGAATACAGGAAGATATGTCTATATAAACGATAAAAGATACCAAATCGTTGGTAATATCTGTATGGATATGCTATTTGTAAAAGTCGACAATACAGTCAAAGTTAAAGACGAAGTAGTTCTCATCAAGGATAATGATCATATTTTAGAAATTGCTAAACATTTGGACACGATTCCTTATGAAGTAATATGCTCCATCGGTAAAAGAGTGCCAAGAATATATATCAAATAATTTGTTAAGATAATAAAAAGAGTATCTGAAATCGACATCAGATATTCTTTTTGTTTCAATATAAACTGAATAATTATATGAATATATCAAGAATTCCATAAGAGAAGATTGCCATGATTACTCCGGCTAACAAGACACCAATCGCTGCTGCTAAAAAAGCTTTTTTCTTATCCATATCTAGCATGGCGGCAATTAGTGATCCCGTCCAAGCTCCGGTACCTGGTAGAGGGATTCCGACAAAGAGAACGACTCCCCAAAAACCATATTTTTCAATTTGACCTTTTTTCTTTTCGACTTTGTTATCTAACCATTTTACTAATTTACTAAAACATTTAATTTGCCGCATCCAATCAAGAATAATTCTAATTAGCCATAAAATAAAGGGAACAGGTAAAATGTTACCGATATAACATATGATAAAGGCTTTTAAAAGGGATACTTTTAGTAAAGCTGCCGCAATCAAACCACCTCTTAATTCAATAATTGGTAATAGTGATACGATAAAGATCGTTATGCATTTGCCTAATTCTGTTGTTGTCATACCACTAAAAATATTTAAAAAGAAATTTACTAAACTCTCAGTCATCTTAACCTCCTAGACTTATTTAATTATATTCTATTATCAAATGAAGGTCAAATCATTTCATAATAAATATATTCATTAATATAATTAATTAGGTGGAAAAATGGATAATTTTGTTTTGAATCTAATTGATAAATTTGGTTATATTGGCATGTTTTTAGGTATGGTTTTAGAAGCTGTTATCATCATTATTCCCAGTGAATTGATTCTAGCAACCGGAGGTATTTTAGCGAGTAAAAGGATCTTTACTTTTTGGGGAGCCTTTTTTACCGGATTAATAGGGAGTGTTTTTTGCGCCATTGTCATCTATTTTATGGGATACTTTGGCGGTAGTGCTTTTTCTAAAAAATATGGCAAATATTTTTTTATGAAAGAAGACGAGGTTGATAAGAGTAATACTTGGTTCAATAAATATGGCCTTTTAGCCTCATGTATTGGTCGAAACTTTCCCATTATTCGAACTCTTATTTCCTTACCAGTTGGAGTGGCCAGATTATCTTTTACTAAGTTCCTTATATATACGACCATAGGAAGTATTCCATGGACTTTTGTCTTTGTCTATTTCGGTTATGCATTAGGAAATAATTGGACAATTTTAAAAGAGTTTACTTCGCGAATGAAAGTTCCAATTAGAATTTTAATATTTTTTTTTATTATATCTTTTATATATAAAAAAGTAATAGCTAAATACGTAAAAAAAATATAATAGATATTCTTTTATGTTATACTATATTAGAGGTGACATAGATGAAATCTATTAGTACTCATAAAATAAAAACAATATTAGTATATGTATTAATATTTTTCCTTTTTCTAATATGTTTTGCAACTATTAATAATTTTATTACGGATAATTATTGGAACTATGGTTTTGGATATAACATAGTCAAAGGGATGGTTCCTTATCGTGATTTTAATGTCATTCTTTTTCCTTTATCATTATTTTTATCAGCGGGATTTATGCAGATATTGGGCACTAAATTAATCATGTACTATATTTATAGCAGTTTAATAGCGACTTTAATTGTTTATTTAGTCTGCTCACTTGACAAGAAAAATATAGCATTAATAATTATCTTCTTTATGATTTTATATGAAACCGGGGGATATAATTATTTGAGTTTATTGTTCCTTTTTCTATTAATTTATTTAGAAGAGAAAAAAAAGAATGATTTTTTGATCGGTTTGATATTGGGACTAGCCTTTGTTACCAATCAAAAAATGATATTATTATTTATTCCAACTCTTTTCCTAAAAGACTTTTCAAGAATTATGGCACGATTTAAGGCCTTTATTATTCCCGTACAAATAATGTTATTGTATTTGTTTGTCAATGGTGCTTTATATAAATTTATCGATTACACCATTCTAGGACTATTTGATTTTGGAGATAAAAATTCACATTTCGATTTTATATTTCTCTTTGAAATGCTTATAATTTTGTATTTAATCTTCAAATATTTAAAATCTAAAGATAAAAAAGTGTTATATTGCTTATGTTTTCAAGTTATAGCCATTCCTATCTTTGATCCATATCATGTCTCTGTTGGATTAATTCCTTTTATTTTTTGTGCGTGTGATGTTAAAAAGAAATCATCGTTGTTGGTCAACTCCATCTTTTTCATTTTGTTGTATTTTGTAATCATAGGGCGGGTATATACCTTTTCTCATGATGATATTCTAAGTATTGATTTAGATAGTAAAAGTAATTATTTTTTGACTTTGAAGTCACAAAAAGTTGAAAGATATAGTTCTACCTTTTTGAATTATTATTATAATAGTCCATATAAAGTTTATTTTTTATCAGGTGATGCTTATTACTTTAAATTAAGAGGTGGTATTCCCATTGATCAATTCGATTTAGTTTCTAATGGTAATAATGGTTATAATGGTACTAAAAAAGTAGAAGAAGAAATTAAAAAAGTTAAAGAAGCCGCGATGATCGTCTGTGCTATTTCAAGTGAATATGATAAATATAATCAAACGAATCACCAAGTCATTAAATTTATTCAAAACAATTATGAATTAATAGATGATTTAGGCTATGATTGTAAAGTATATAAAATAGTGAATTAATTTTCACTATTTTTTTATTTTGATACTTTCTTTACTTGGTCCATAAATAATATTTCCATCAATATCAAAACTTGAACCGTGACAAGGACAATCCCAGGTTTTAGTTTGATAATTAAAAGAAAGATTACATTTCATATGTGGACATTGGCTTAAAACCTTATGTTCTTTTTTATTTTCATCTATGTATATTCCATAATAAATGCCATTTTCTTTTTTTATTTTGACGTTTTTGTCATAAAAGTTTCTCTTTTTGTCCAGTTTTGTATCTAAAAAAGAATAACCATTTTTCAAATTATAATTTATGACATTAGGAATATTTTTTTCATCACGCAAGGGATCAAATAAATCTTTATATTCACTATCGTTATCTTTTATCAAATCACTTATTATTTTTCCCGCTAATATTCCATTGGTCATTCCCCAAGTATTGTATCCTGTGGCAAGATACAAATTTTCTTGAACAGCACCTATTAGTGGTAAATAGTCAGTTGTCATTATATCATGATTACTCCAAGCATATTCAATATCTGGTGAAAAGAGAGTGCGCATTCGCCAGATTGCCGCATCACGTTTTTTAATATTATCGATGTTTTTATTGAGAGATCCACTTTCAGTCGCTAGAATCATATAATTTTTTTTATCTTTATGATATCTTAATGAAATGACATTTTTATCAATGTTAATCGCTGAAAAGCTTTTGGTTTTGTCAACTGTACTAGCTACTAAAAAAGATTTTTCAATCGTCGTTTTAAAAGGAAATAAATAAGGGATTATATAGAAAGGGTAGTGACAGGCTAAAACAATCTTTTTAGCTTTGATATCACCATTTTTAGTATGCGCTATTAAATAATTATTTTCTTTATCAATTCCCGTTACTCGGGTATTTTCATAAATGGCAATTTTATCTTGAACTATTTTAGCTAATCCTAATACAAATTTAACGGGATGGAAGACAAAAGTATCATTTGCTTCAAGCGCTTTTTCACATTTTATTTTAATTGGCAAAGAATTTTTCAATTTGACATTGGCGTGTTTTTTAAGAAGACGATAATTTGTTTTGATAGAATTAGTCTTAATACTCTTATTAGTAAAAATAAAAGAATTGACTGGTTCTAAATTACAATCGATTTTATTTTCTATAATTATTTTTTTAGCTAAACAGATAGCTTCTTTTTGAGAATTTAAATATTCGATATAAGTATCTTCATCATCGTGAATATTTTTGATTTTTTCAATTAAGTCCCCTTGTAAATAAGTTAATTTACCTGTTGATTTTGCCGTTGTACCCGTACATATTCGATTTCCTTCAACTAAGACAATATTTTTATGAGTATTTTTTAAAAAGTAACTACAACTGAGTCCTGTTATACCGCCACCAATGATTAAAACATCACAATTTATATCTTTATCTAGTGTCGGATATGTCTCTCTTACTACATTTTCTAACCAAATGGATCTATCTTTCATTTTATCACCATTATATTTTGTTCACATTTCTAAAATTTTATACAAAAAAATAAAGAAAGTCATCAATTGACATTCTTTAATCGTTCATATAGGACAAAATTGTCATCCTCGTAAATGGCTTTATAGTTGTGATCTTCATCTAAAACCTTCTTAATGTTAGAGTCTGTATACAGTAATATATGTGTTATACCATAGTAATCAAATGGTTCATGATAATCTAAATCTTTGATTATTTTGGTATAGTCATCAAAGATATCTCTTGGAATTTTATTGAAAGGTTTCGTATATAAATCCGAACGAGAATCAATAAAGACTTTTACATCATTATAGATGAGATAACTGCCAAACGAGTATTCATTAAAGAGCTTGATTTCATCAGTATTGAGCTTTTCTTTGATATATTTTGTGGCCTCGACCGGGTAAGCTTTTTCATCTATGTAGTCATAGCTATTATATTTGTATAGGAGTAAACCAGTTCCAAAACCAGCAAAACACAAAAAAATAGTTAGAAGTTCAAGCGGTTTATGAAAAAGGCAATCCATCTTTTTTAGAATATTAGCATTTATTTTTTTATTACAATTACCGATATAGTTACTGACTACAAAGAAACCTATGATCAAAAGATAAGCATAACTTCTAATAGCTGTTAAACTCATCAAGATTAATCCTAATAACAAAAATAAATCACTGACTTCTATTTTTTCTTTAGTAAATAATAATAAAATTAACAAAACAAATAGTAGTTGAAAGAACGAAAAACAATTGTTTATAGTGATATTTTGATATTCACCGATATGGGAAAGAGTATGACCTGTAAATTGATTGAAAATATAAGTGTATGGAGTTGTTCCAAGCGGAGTTAAAAAGCCAGTCAATAAACAACAAGCAATTATTATGAATAGTTTATGAACATTTTTGTTGGTTTTAAAAGTTATTAAACCAATAGAAAAATCTTTTTCATTTTTTCTAATCTTTTTAAGTAGTAGCGAAAGATAATGACCAGCAATTGGTGGTAGAAATAAAACGTAGAAGAAGATCCAAGTAGCTAAATGAACATTGATTAGTAGAATCGATAAAAGAATTATTACCAAAGCATCTTTTAATTTGCCATCTTGTAAAAACTTATCTAAGAAATATTTTTCTAATATGAAGATTATGAAACTTATCATCTGAGCACGAGTTGTTACAAAAGGAGTTAAAAATCCTATTATTATGATTGTTAAAACAAAAGAAAAGAGATAGTTATTGGTTCTCTGTTTAGAGATGAAGTAAATTAAAAAACCAATTATAGAATAGAAAAAAATGTTTGATATATATAGGGCCGGAAAGCCTTTAAAATTATAAAGAATACTGATAAAAACATCATATAACCAATGAGGATAAGTGTATGGTAAATTGCTAATCCATGAGAAATGATCTTTCATATCAATGCCATTTTGCATTATTAAATTACCAATTTTAATGGTGTAAAAAGTATCGTTTTGCATTGTTTTATTTGTAAAAGCTGCACATAGAAAAATGATTGAAATGATTACCACTAAATCAAAATATTTGTTTTTTTTCATAAACTCACATCCTAAAAAAATTATAACAAAATAATTATGAGGACACAATTATTTACATAAAATACTACTTGTAATTATTTTAGGTTGTGGTATAATTGTAAAAGTTTGTAGGAAGTGGGTTAATTATGGAAAAAAGAAATGTAGCAATTATTGCTCACGTTGACCATGGTAAGACAACTTTGGTTGATGAAATATTGAAAACAAGTGGAACGTTTAGAGAAAATGAAGATTTATCAAATGCTTCAATGGACTCTAATGCTTTAGAACGTGAACGAGGAATAACGATATTAGCTAAAACTACAGCTATTAATTACAATGGATATCGCATCAATATATTAGATACTCCTGGACACGCTGATTTCGGTGGCGAAGTAGAGCGTATCATGAATATGGTTGATGGTGTTTTGTTGGTCGTTGATGCCTATGAAGGAACGATGCCTCAAACACGCTTTGTGTTGAAAAAAGCTTTAGAAGCTAAGACTAAACCGATCGTTGTCATCAATAAAGTGGATAATGAAAGTGCAAGATGTGCAGAAGTTGTTGATGAAGTCTTAGATTTATTTATTGAATTAGGTGCGGATGAGGAACAGTTGGATTTTCCCGTTGTATATGCTTCAGCTATTAATGGAACTTGTAGTTTGAGTGATGACTTATCTACCCAGACACCAGGATTTACAGAATTATTAGATTTAATAATTTCCGAAATACCTGCTCCTAGTGGAGATGTTAATGCTAATTTACAATTCCAACCAGCACTTTTAGATTATAATGATTACGTTGGAAGAATTGGTATTGGGCGTGTTCATAATGGTAAAATAAAAGTTGGACAAATGGTATCTTGTCATAGATTAGATGGTACGATTAAACAATTCCGCGTTCAAAAGTTATTTGGTTATTTAGGTCTAAAAAGAATTGAAATTGAAGAAGCAGAGGCTGGAGATATCTGTGCCGTAGCTGGATTACCAGATCTATCTGTCGGAGAGACTCTATGTGAAGTTGGAGTTGACAAACCGCTACCAATTCTTCACATCGATGAACCGACATTGCAAATGACAATCGGAACAAATTCATCACCATTCTGTGGCAAAGATGGATCTCTTTTGACCGCTCGTAAGATCGAAGAACGATTAATTAAAGAGACCCAAAGAGATGTCAGTTTGCGAGTAGCTCCAAATGATAGTGAGAGTTGGATCGTTTCTGGACGTGGTGAACTTCATTTAGGTATTCTAATTGAAAATATGCGCCGTGAAGGATTTGAGATAGAAGTTTCAAAACCAGCTGTAATCATCAAAGAAGTAAATGGTCAAAAGATGGAACCATATGAAGAATTACAAATCGAGTGCCCTGATGATACAGTGGGAACAGTTATTGAACAGTTAGGTCTTCGTGGAGCCATTATGGATAATATGACCTCTACTAATGGACAAACGAGACTGCTATACACAATTCCATCTCGTGGTTTAATCGGTTTTACAACGGATTTTATGACGATGACTAAAGGATATGGAATTATTAATCACACTTTTAAAGAATATCGTGCGATGGCCAGCGTTGAAATTGGTGAACGCAAACTTGGTGTGTTAGTTTCAATGGAAAATGGTAAAACGACGGCTTACGCTTTGGGAGCATTAGAAGATCGTGGAGTTATGTTTGTCGAACCTGGAGTTGAAGTATATGAGGGAATGATTGTCGGTGAGCATACAAGAGAAAATGATTTAGCTGTTAATGCTGTTCGCGGTAAAAATTTGACCAATGTCAGGGCCGCCGGAAGCGATCATACGGTTGTGTTAAAAAGACCGCGACCTATCAGTCTAGAATATGCTCTTGATTATATTAATTCTGATGAATTAGTCGAAGTTACTCCGCATTTTATAAGACTTAGAAAGAGAATTTTAGATACCGAGACAAGAAAGAAATTTGATGCGAAAAAGTAATTTCTTTTTTGTCTTTTCTTTGTTATAATAAATTTATAGGTATAATGGAAGTGGTGATAAAATGGAAAAGAAAAAAAGGCTTAATTTCGGAAACATGGAAAATGAACCAATGCGCCGAATCGGAATACAAAATTATATAGTTGTTATCGTCATATTCTTGTTGACAATTGGTGTCGTTTGGGGATTGCGAAATTGGTATATATCATATCAAAAATATCAATTAACTATTCCTGTTTTAAAGGGAACGTTGAAAGAGATAGCTGTTAATGAAATTGACAACTACATAACGGAAAATGATGATGCAATTATCTATTTTGAAGTTAGTAATGAAGAAGAGTCAAGAAAGGTTTCAAAAGGTTTAATTGATATTGTAAAAGAAAAAAATTTAACTGATAGGGTTGTCTATTTGAATTTAGCTTCGCTTACTGATAAAGATAGTTTTTTAAAAGAATTCAGTAGTAAATATATTGAAAAAGAAATTAATTATCCATCGATAGTAGTTTTTAATGATGGAAAGGCTTCACTTGTTGCTACAAAGACTCAAAATAAAAAATTGCGTGCCAGTGATATTGCGCAATTGTTTGATGAACATGAGATAGAAGGGGAATGAGATGATTCACATTGTCTTATATGAGCCGGAAATTCCTGGTAATACCGGTAATATTATGCGCACTTGTGTAGCAACTGGCACCAAACTCCATTTAATAGAACCATTGGGATTTAGGCTTGATGAAAGCAGTATCAGAAGAAGTGGCGTCAATTATATTGATAAGTTGGATTATACCGTTTATAAAAATTGGGATGAGTTTAAAGAAAAGAACAAAGGAACGTATTACTATTTTACAAGATATGGTCATAAACCACATACCAGTTTTGACTATTCAAATAAGGATGAAGAGATTTATTTAATTTTTGGAAAAGAGTCCACGGGTATTCCTAAAGAAATATTGCGGGAAGATTTAGACCATTGTATGCGGATTCCGATGACGAGTAATGTTCGAGCTTTAAATTTATCGAATTGTGCCGCTATTGTCGTTTATGAGGTGTTAAGGCAACAGGACTATCGCAATCTATTGCGCGAAGAACCACATAAAGATAAAGATTTTTTAATTAAAGATTGAAAAAATAAAAAAAATAATGTTGACAAAAAACGATGAATACAATATACTTTTATTTGTCAGTTGATTTCAACTGGGGCATTAGCTCAGCTGGGAGAGCGCCACGTTTGCACCGTGGAGGTCAGGAGTTCGATCCTCCTATGCTCCACCAAATTGATACTAACCTCGGACTTATAGTTCGAGGTTTTTTTGTAGAAAGGAATTAATAATGGAAACGACGATTTATTTAATGAGACATAGTGAGCCCTTTAAATCTCATATGGGAATTAGATTGACAAACGAATCTCTCTTACAAGAAAATGAAAAAGCTCCTTTGAGCATAAATGGTGAAAAAAGATCCGAACAATTTGCTAAAAAGGATGAATTTAAAAATTTGAATGCTGTTTGGTCTTCAAATTATGTTAGAGCTATGGCTACAGCTAAATATTTTGCTAGTTCTAATAACTTAAAAGTTAATATTGATGAAAGGCTAAATGAGCGAAGACATGGTGTTATGTCTTATGATGAATTACCAATTGACTTTGAACAAAAACAAATTAATGACGTCAATTATAAAGTCGGGAATGGTGAAAATCAAAAAGAAGTACAAGGTAGGATGTTTGCTACTTTACAAGATATTTTGAACGATAATAGAGGTAAAAGAGTTGTGATTATAAGTCACGCTACCGCTATAACTTTTTTATTAAAAAAATGGTGCGATATCCAATATCCCAATAAATATATTTTTAAAAATTTATTCTTTGATGGCGATTGGGATTATTTAGAGACCTTTAAATTAACTTTTGATGAAAGTAATGATTTAATAAGTATTAATAATATAAAATTTAGTTGCTAATATGATGGAATTTTAGTCACTTTCTCAAATAAAAACGATAATATCTAATTTTAGATTTGCAAAAATGCCATTTTTGTGGTATAATAATGGCGAATTTAAGGGGGATATATTTATGAGTCGTTTTGATAAAGGAACTATTCAAGAAAAAATGCAAGCTGAGGGAAAAGTTAAAATAAATGATTTTGATAATATCGTCAAAAATTATTTTAAAGAAGAATATGATAAAGAAGGGTATTTTGCTTTTATACACGTCGATTATGAATTCTTTGATGGTAAATGGGATTATTGTGAAAAACTTGGGAAAAAGGTATTAACTCCTAAGTATCTTCAAATTCAAGACTTGTTCCCATTCTTTGTAGAATATGGTATTAATATTAATACGCAAATGTTTTGTTTAGAGATACCTGATACTATTAATAAGGATAATCTTGAAAAAGAAATTTTAAAAAGAGTCCCAGGTGGATTAAATTATATTACTAAAGAGGAAATTGCCAAAATATTAGCTAAAGAAGGATTTGAAGATGCTTTCTTTGAACATTATTTCAATAGTGCAATCGATTATCCTGACTATAATTTATATGCACGACCTATTGCCTTGAAGGTCGCTAATAGTGATGAGCATGTTTTGATTGATTCTTGTAATTTTCCACAAAACTGTACCGATACTGAAACGGGAGCTATGCTTGATATATTGTACTCTAAAGGCCAATTGCCATCGCGAAAAGTTCAATATTTAATCAAGTTTCCTGATGAACAAACAAGTCTTTTAAGCAATGTCTGGGAAGAATTTGCTTATGATGATAAGCGTTTCATTCGGTATACACTACGAAATGCTGAGCAACAAGAAATGACTTTAAGCAATGGCCGAAAAATAAACAATAATTCAACCTATTGGATAGAAGTAAAACCATATGATTCTAATAAAGGATTATATCATTATACGGGAATTAGGCCAAACGAAAGTAGTAAACAAAAACATTATTAAAAATTATCAAATAATCTAATGAGCAACTGTCAAAGTTGCTTTTATTTTTGGTAAATAGGTAAATTTTTAAAGTCTATGTGATATAATTTGATTAGAGGAAGATGATTATGGGTAAAAGTATAATAATTGGTAGTATGAATATTCAAAACAAATATCGAATTCCAAGTTATGATGGACTTGACGCAACTGGTAATGATAATGCTGAAATCCTTCAGTCATTTTTAAAAGATTATAATGTTGATGCCGTTGGAACTCAAGAATTAGTGCGGAAGTTTGTCGATCGTTTAAAAGTGGCTTTGGAGCCAGAATATCGTATCTATGGTGATTTTCGTTATGGCAATACGGAATTTGTTAAGAAAGTTAATTTCTTTGATAAGTATAATGAAACTGTCAGCATCATTACTAAGCATAATGTCATAAAAAGTCAAACAACGACTATGCCTTGGTTTCCTAAAGATATTAAGGATGTCATTCGTGGCTTAAAAGTTAAGTCGATAAGACCAAGAATTGTTACGACTGCTATCATCGATATTCCCAATTTTGGCAAAATAAATTTTATCAACACTCATTTAGAACATCGTTTAAATATTATTCAAATTAGACAATTAAACTATTTACAGAATATGATTAAAAAATCTAAATATCCGGTCATATTAACTGGGGATTTTAATATGGATATAGAATCACCACGTTTTAAAGGTTTTATATATAATTTATTAGAGTTAGGTTATAAAAGAGTGCCTAATGCTCATAAAACTTATAAATATCAAAAGAATAAATTACCTATTGACCATATCTTTATCCCAAAAGATTGGAATATTGAAGAAGTAGAAGTTGTTCAAGATAAATATTTAGAACATTTTAGTGATCATTATCCAATCCTTGTAAGGGTATCAAAATGAAGAAACTTCTATGCTTTTTTTAATTTATATTAAATTGTTAATTATAATTTACTTCTATATATAAAAAATGATAAAATCAAATTAGTCGTAAGGAGTTGTTAGACATGATATTAATACCCAAAAAAGGTTGTAATGAAATAAAATATGATTTTGATTTAGCTAAAAAATTAGAATATGTAATAATAATAAATGATGAAGATAGTAGTAATGTTGGAGATCTATTCAGTATTTGGAATCAGAAGTGTAAAGTTGTAATTTGTAATGATATAAGTGACTATTATGATTTTATAAAAAAAGAAAAGAAATTGACAAGTAATACCAATATTATGATTATTGGTACTAAAAATATTAATTATGAAAATATTGTTGAGTATAAGAACTTATTAACATTTTATCTTTTTTATCAAGATGAAATTAAAGTTATTCAAAAAGAGATGTATAAATGGAATAAACTATTCATCAATAAAAAAGATAATATTTTAGTAAAAGACGCTATGAACAAATTTGTTTTTATGAATTCAGATGGAAAATGTTTAAGAGCGTTATTGATAGCTTTAGGATATTTTATTGCGACGAAGAAAGATGATAAGTCATATCTTCCCCTAGCTGCTGCTTACGAGACATTTCAAACAGCTATCTTAGTTCACGATGATATTATTGATAATAATGATTTGCGGCGTGGAAAAACAACTATTAATAAAACTTATATGGAGAAGTTTAATAAATATGATTTAAAAGATGACTATTTTGAAAGTAAGAAAAAAAATGTATCTGATTCAATTGGTATTTGTGTTGGAGATATCGGTTTCTTTTTAGCTAATAACATAATTGTTGAAAACTATGCTGAAAACACCAATCTTGGAAGAGTCTTAAAATGTTTCAATGATATTGTCATCAATACAGGAAAAGGTGAATTAATTGATGTCGTTTTGCCTTTTAATGAAGAATATTATTCAAAAAATAGATGTTTAGAAAAAGATATTTTAGAAATATATGAATTGAAGACTTCCCATTATTCTATTACTGGTCCATGTTCTTTAGGAATGTTATTGGGTGGAAGTAGTGATAGAGTAATTGAATCAATTGTGAAATCACTCGCGCCACTCGGTATTGCTTTTCAAATTAAAGATGATCTTTTAGGTATTTATGGCAATGTTAAAAACATAGGTAAGAGTAATACTTCGGATATAAAAGAATTTAAACAAACTATTTTGTATTCATATGTTGTCAATAATACTGATTATAAAACAGAACTTTTAAAGTACTATGGAAAGATGGATTTGAGTTTAGAAGAAGCTGAAAAAGTTAGAGATATATTTGAAAAAAGCGGTGCTAAAAAATATGCTGTTGATATGATGGATAAATTGTTTTTAGATAGTAAGAATGCGATTGCTAAAAATAGAAATATACCAACTTTATATAAAGAGATTCTATTGGGATTTGTTACTTTCTTAGAGATAAGAGATAATTAGTATAATTGAAGTGATTAAAGTATGAATAAGATAAACCCTAAAATAACTAATAAATATTTAGAAGAAGTTAATAGTGACGAAATAGATTTTGATGTTGATGTCGATTATAAGAAATTATCAAATTGTGAAATAAATAATAAAATTAAGGGAATTGAATTCAATTCATGTATTTTTGAAAAAGTAGATTTTTCAAAAGGAAAAATAGAAAAAATTGATTTTATAGATTGTATATTTAATGATTGTGATTTATCAAATATTGATCTATCGGAAAAACTAATACTTAGATGTCAGTTTAATAATTGTAAATTAATGGGTGTTAAGTATGTGGAAACTTCAATCCAAAATAGTACTTTTTATAACTGCAATATGAGTTATAGTAACTTTAATAATTCAAAAATAAAGGGAATATTATTTGATAAATGTAATTTAAGAGAATCTTCATTTATAGAAGTAGAACATACTTCGTTAGATTTTAATGAATGTGATTTATATAGTACTGAGTTTTTTAATACAAAATTAAAAGATGTCGATTTGTCTAATTCTTGTATTGAAGGAATAATGCTAAATCAAAAAGATTTAATTGGTGTATACATAAGTAGTTATCAGGCTAGTATATTAATTAGAGGATTTGGTGTTAATATAAAAGATTAATGTTTAGTAAAGAAGGTTGTAAAGTGAAAACATGTACAATAATTTATAATCCACATAGTGGGAGAAGAGTTAAATCGAATTTTTTAGCGGCTTATGTCGACATATTGTTAGAAAATGGTTATGATCCTGAAATTGTTTTTTCTAAATATAAAGGACATATAAAAAAAATAATTAAAGATCTACCTAAACGAGATTTAGTCATAAGTATTGGTGGAGATGGAACATTTAATGAAGTAGTTACTGGTAATTTAGCTAGAAATACACCATTATTACTAGCGCACATACCACTAGGAACTACTAATGATATAGGAGCTATGTTTGGTTATGGTAGTGATATAATTGATAATTTAAAAAGATTATTGAATGGTCACATTAAGAAAATTGATATTTGTACAGTTAATAAAAAACCTTTTGTCTATGTCGCTGGTTTTGGTAAATTTATGACTTTGCCATATGAGACTAGTCGGAATGAAAAAAAGAATTTTGGGAAACTCGCTTATTTAAAAGAAGGAATTAAAGATTTCTTCAGATATACGCGATTACATGAATTGACTTATCGTGTCAATGGTGAAGAATATAAAGGATTGTTTTCATTCATATTGATTTCTAATGCTAATCACATCGGTGGAATAAAACACTTTTATGATAATGTCTATTTAGATGATGGAAAATTTGAAGTGTTATTTTGTAACTTGACGAGAAGAACAGATATTATAAAAAGCTTGTTGTATTTAGCAGCAAGTGATATTACAAAAGTACCAGGATTTTACTTTTATAAGACAGATAAATTAGAAATAGATTTTGTTGAAGAAAAAAGTAAATGGTGTATTGATGGTGAAGAATTAGAAGAAAAAACGGATAAATATACGATTGAAATAACTAAAGAATTAAAGATAATGTTACCAGAAAAAAATATTGATAAATTATTTATAAAAAAGGACTAGAATAATCATAAAAATTATTCTTTTTTTTATATTTCTTGAAAAAGGAAAAAGAAAAGACTATAATTATTTTAGATACTAGGAGGGGATATTGTGAAGAAAAAGAATATATTTATTTTTTTCATTGCAGTAATTATGCTTTTGTTTGTTAAGTCAAATGTCTATGCAGATAATGAATGCACAACAAAAGAAAGACAACCTTTAATAATAGAAGCTAACAACGTAATTGTTAATTATGAATTAGTTAAACCATCTAGTGATATGCCAGGATTAGATGTTTATTCTTATGATTTTAATATTATTAATATGACAGAAAATCTATATGCGAAGGTCGGACAATTTGTTTATCAACAAAAAAAACCAGGAGAAGATGTTTTTGTTGAAGAGGCGGTTATTTATGGTGGACGTAATGTTGCAGTGGAAATTTATGGTAATGAAAACACAGCATGTCCAGATGTTTTATTGCGTACTATTTGGGTTAGGCCACCTATTTATAATATTTATAGTGATTATGAAGAGTGTAAAGGATACGATTATCTAGACGTTTGTAAGAGTAATACAAATACTTCATCGATTGATAGTAAAGAAGAATTTGTTGAGTTGTTAGAACAACAAAAGGAAGATTATGAAAAAGCACTTAAAAAGCCTCAAGATACTAAAGAGAAAAAAGAAAATCCGTTTTATTCTTATTTAAATAAACATCGAAGTGTAGTTATTATTGCTGTAATAACATTGATAACATTAATTGTTGTTGTATTTATAATTTTCAAGAAAAGAAAAAATAAAAGAATTAAGATTGATATAGGATAGGTGATAAAATATGAATTTTCGAAAAATAATGGTGATTATACTTATTGTTGTGGTGAGTATTCCTTATTTGGCGTTAGCTTCTGATATTTGTCCAGGAAGTGAATTAACTGATGATAGTAGTAACTCACAATTTAAAAATGATCCAAGTTCAGGCGGTGCTAGTTGTACTCCTGGCAATCAAGTATGTCTTTGGAATTGGAATGATGATAAGAGCGGTAGTAAACGTGGAGTAAGAATACAAATATATAAGTATACAGGCGATGGTGATCCGGCTAAAATGAACAGTGGCAATTTGCAATTGATTGGAAAGGGAGTAGACATTTGGACAACTAATAAATTAGGAAATGACAAGTATATGTTTTCAAGTCCTAGTACACCAAATCTATTTGTAAAAGCTAGTTGTCAAGATCCTAATGGATCTTCCCGCAATGGATCAAATAATTATGCAAAGTATTATGGTACTGGAAGCTATGATTTGAGAAGGGTATATGGTTTGACTTACAAAGATTATAAGTCAGGAAGTTATGGAAAGGTAATATACGATAGTGCATTGGAAACTGCCTTTGATAATGGAAAAGTGCTTGACTATTTAGTACAATATAGCTCTTCAACTAATAAAAAATTGCAAGGTGGATGGCTTAAAGAAGCTGTTTTTGATAAATTAGCAGCTAATGATACGAAGAGTATTGATGAATTGAAGACGTTATTTCATTTGACTGATAGCGATATACAGGATATTAGAGATAATGTTGAATATTACTATATTACGGCCGAAGTACTTTATACGTTTTATATTAGTGGTAATAATACCTCATACCATCAAAAACAAGGTAATCAATATTTTGGCACTATTTCCGAGGGAGCCTTTTTTGAAACCTTTCATTACCCATTAAATGTGTTGCAAAGTCAAGCTGCTGGAAAAGTAGTTGGAAATAGTTATCTAATAAAACCAAAAAATGAAAAAGTTTCAAAGTTTAGTACTAATTTTTGGTCCAGTGGAAAAAATGTTGAAAACTATGTTTGGCCAACTGTATGTAATGCTGCCTATGGGTATGCTGTTTTTCATGTTTCCTTAATATGTGAAGATAATAGATGTGATGAACCAACTAATTGTACTGATTATGAAGAATGTGGAAAATATGTAGAAGGATCTGATGAACGGAAAGACTGTGCTAGAAAGTTTTGTAAAAGTGATAAGAGCGTTTGTTATAAATCTTGTTACAAGAATTCCGGAGATGACGACGACGATGATGATGATGATGATGACAGAACAAAAAGTTGTACCGACACTGATCAATGTGGAATGTATGCTGACGGAAGTACAGAGAGAAGAGTATGTGCTGTTTCTTGGTGTGCTGATGGAGACGATGCTTGCGTAAATAGTTGTTCAAAGATAACAAGTCCATCTTGTGATTCAATATACAAAGATTCAAGTGGTAATAGAGTATGTACAACCTATAAGACGTCATCTGGTGCTACTACTAGTTCTTCAATAGGTGCTACAACTCCTGTAACCTGTAAAGAAAGTATAGGCATAAGTGATGGATTTTATACTGATGATGCGGAATTATCGACAAAAACATGTTATGATGGTGGAGTATCAAGTGATATATTGAAGTATAATTATTATAAGATTGATTGTACTGAGACACTTAAATTGACCGAGCTACCAACAGAAAGAAATGTATTGTTGTCAAACACGAATAAAACAGGAAGTTTATATGTTGGCTATTCAATGTATTCAAACAAAACATGTGAATTGTATTATGCGACAAATGCTGGAACTTGGACAAAAGATATAAATGCATCACGATTAAAAAATGATAGAGAGATAATAAAAGATATCGCTGATGGAGCAAGTTCACCATCAGGATTAACAGCTGAACAAAAAGATAGATTAAAAAAGAATGCATCGTCTTTATTAAAATTATTGGATAATGTAGAATCGTTATCGAAAAGTGGACCAGAGGGGTTAGAAAATGTAACAAAAGTAGACGATGGAATTAGTAATGTCACAATAAAGTATTTAGGAGACGATGTAACAAAAGTAGAAAAAACAACGTTGACATTGGAACCAGTATCATGTGCTTCATCGACAAGTGATGCAATAGAAACCGCTTGTGATGGAAAGACCACTCCGAAGACTGAAGAATTATGTGATGATATAAAAGTAAACATTACAAACAATAATACAAGTGGTAAATATAGTAAGTATGTTTATTATGCTTTGCCATCTGGATATATAGAGTCAATGACTTCGAAAACAGGAAGTGTGTATCGGGATGGTACTACAGATGGAAATGCTAGTGATTGTAGAAATGCCGTAACTGCGTCAAAAGGATTGTGTATTGAATGGGATAATCAATGGGTTTTTGATCCATTAACTGGAAGTATAAGTATGGATGATTATAACAAAGTTACGGAAAGTGGCGGATTTGAATTAAGTATCTCAGGCTTTGGTTCATGCAAACAATTTAGCTATAAGATGAGTTGTGGATATAGATATCAGGATCAAGATGCATGTAAAGATGCGTGTAGTTCTATCGATAAAGATAAAGAGAAAGAAAAATATGAACAATGTTTGAACAATAACTGCGGATGCTTATCTTATTGTGGATCAAACAAGTTTTGTCAACAAATGTATTGTCCAACAGAATGTGAAGCATGCGATAAAGATGATGATAAGATACCTGATTGTTCAACTTGCCAAGAAGACTGTGAAGTTGCTAGTGGTGATAAAAAAAGTGAAAAGTATTTAACATGCTTATATGATGACTGTTGTAGTGCCAGTTGTACAACAGATAAATGTAGAAATACTTGTTGTGAGACAGCATGTGCTAAGAAAAAAGATGTACTTGGATGGGGAAAAGAAGAATATGAAGCATGTTTAAAAACGTGCCCTCCTCCGACCGGCATTCCGACAACTCCTCCAGGTGGCACTACGACAACCTCTCCAGGTGGAATCGATTATATTTATCGTAGTGTTGACATAGGCGATCCATTTCCAGGAAGAGAACCAGGACAAAACTGGGCAGGAAAAGTTGGCTATATAACTAAAGAAAATGATTCGACAAGTAAATATTA
>CANROW010000016.1 GCA_947632345.1 uncultured Bacilli bacterium
GGGATACAAATAAGAGTGCAACTAAAGCTACGTATAAAGCAGGAGCTACATTTAATAAGAACACAGCAAGTAATACAACGTTATATGCAATATGGTCAGCCAATACTTATACAATAACTTATGCTGGAAATGGTAACACTGGTGGAACGATGGCAACGACATCATGTACATATGGAGCAAGTTGTACGTTACGAGCTAATGCTTTCACAAAAACTGGATATAATTTTACTGGATGGACAGGAAGTAATAAAGTAAACTATACGAATAGTCAAACATTTACTTATAATATAGCTGGAAATCTAACCTTGACAGCTGGTTGGACCGTAAAGAAAGTCACCGTTACATTTAATTGTGGTGGATTTGGAACTAATTCATCTGCAACTTATACTTATGGTGTAGCTGGTCAAAAATTTAGCGCTCAATGTGCAAGAACCGGTTATAGTGGAGTACTTAACCTTCCTAATGGAACTGGTGGATATTCATTTACCAATGGAATTAGTGATGGATGGATTGATACTTACTCACCAAGTGTAACCTTGACAGCCAAGTGGACCGCAAATACGTATACACTAACTTATAATGTAAATGGTGGCATTGCATGTAATCCAGCTACTAAGCCTGTTACATATGCTGCTGCTTATGGACCACTATGTCAGCCAACGAGAACTGGATATACATTTGACAGATGGTGGACGGCAGCTTCTGGTGGTACTGAGGTAACAGCAAGTAGTATTTATCAAACTGTTGGTAATTCAACTATCTTTGCTCATTGGAAAGCAAATGGCTATAAAGTCACTTTAAATGATGATGGTGGTTCTGGCGGATCAGGAACAGTTAATACAACTTTTGGTTCAGCAATGCCTACTGTCAAAGTACCAACTAAATCTGGATACACATTCGGTGGATATTTCACAGCAACAGGTGGTGGTGGAACGCAATACTATAAAGCTGATGGAACAAGTTATAAGAATTGGGACATTGCCAATAGTACAACGACATTGTATGCTAAATGGACAGCAAATCAGTACACGATTACCTTTAATACAAATGGTGGTACAGGCGGACCTGGAACACAAAAGTATACATATTCTCCTGGTGGTAAAGTTACGTTGTCAAATACTCCACCAACACGGACAGGATATACGTTTAAAGGATGGGGAACAACAGCAACTGCAACTTCAGCAACATATCAACCTGGCGGAACATTCAATATGGTTGTTGGAAACACAACGATTTATGCCTTATGGACAGCCAATACTTATACAATAACCTATGCCGGAAATAGTAATACTGGCGGAACAATGGCTACTACATCGTGTGTATACGATTCAAGTTGTACATTGCGAGCTAATGCTTTCACAAGAACAGGATATACATTTGATGGTTGGTCAGGAAGTAATAGTGTAAGCTATACGAATAGTCAAACCTTTACCTATAAAATTGCTGGAAACCTAACCCTAACAGCTAAATGGAAAGTTAACACTTATACGATAACCTATGCCGGAAATAATAATACTGGTGGAACGATGGCAACGACATCATGTACATTTGGAACAAGTTGTACATTGCGGACTAATGCTTTCACAAGAACCGGATATACATTTGCTGGATGGTCAGGAAGTAATGGTGTCAGTTATTCAAATAGCCAAACATTTACTTATAATATTGGTGGCAATTTAACCCTAACAGCTAAATGGACTGCTAACACATACACTTTACGTTATAATGTAAATGATGGAAATGCATGTACCCCAGCTTCAAAACAAGTAACATTTGCCGCCGCCTATGGACCACTATGTCAGCCAACGAGAACAGGATATACATTTAAAGGATGGTGGACAGCAGCTTCTGGTGGTACTGAGGTAACAGCTAGTACGATAACGAGTACAACATCACAATATATTGATATTTATGCTCATTGGACAGCTAATACTTATACTATAACTTATAAAGGAAATGGTAACACTGGCGGAACAATGGCGACAACAACTTGTACATATGGACAGGACTGTACATTAAGAGCCAATGCCTTTACAAGAACAGGATATTCATTCTTAGGATGGGGAACATCTGCGAGTGCAACATCAGTAACATATGAAAATAACGCAACTGTTAAAAATTTGTTAACAAGTGGAAACAAGGATATATATGCAATATGGAAAAAGACAATCACGGTTACATTTGTTGTCAATGGGGCTACATCACTAAGTTATACGACTAAGTCTTGTGACTTATATAACGCTACAACATCTTGTAATATTACGTCACCAACAATAACTCGTAGCGGATACACAATCGATGGATTTAATACAACTGCTGGAGCAACTTCAAGTGTATGGGCACAAAATACTGCCAAAGCATTCTCTGCTGGAACTACATATTATGCAATAACCCACCAAGGTATCTCTGCTTCATTTAACGCTAATGGTTCGACAATTAATGCAACAAGTGCATCATGTAATAGGTACAATACATCTACAACATGTGCAACAACAGCACCAAAAATAACACGTAGTGGATGGACAGTTGTTGGATGGGGAACATCTGCGAGTGCAACTAGTAAGGTCGCAACATCAGAAGGATCAATTACAATCTCTAGTGGAGCTACATATTATGCCATCACATCTAAGGGAGTAACTATTAACTTTAAAGTAGGAACAGGTGTAGCAACAATTAGTAAATCTAGTCAATCATGCACATATTACAATACTTCAACATCATGTAGTGTTACTTCTCCAACTATTACATCAGTTAGTACGGGATATACTAAAGTCGGATTTAACAAATCTAGTACTGCAACTACCAGTCAATGGGATGAAAATAAAGCTAAAAGTGTTTCTGCAAACGATACTTATTATGCTGTTGCTAAAAAAATTACATATACAGTAAAATATAATGCCAATGGTGGACAAAATCCTCCAGCTGATCAGACAAAAACTTATGGAGTCGATTTAAAATTAAGTGCAACCAAACCAACAAGAACAGGATATACATTTGATAGATGGACTACAAGTCAAAGTGGTGGAGGATCATCTTATGCTGCTGGTGCTACTTATACAACAAATGCAAATGTCACATTGTATGCTCAATGGCGAATTAACACATATACGGTAACTTATAATGCAAATGGTGGACAAAATCCTCCATCTGCTCAAACCAAAACTCATGGTGTCGCTTTAACATTAAGTGCAACCAAACCAACACGAACTGGATATACATTCCTTAAATGGACGACACTTATAAGTGGTGCAGGTACTGCTTATAACCCTGGCGATAAGTACACTACCGATCAAGCAGTTACATTATATGCTCAATGGTCCGTTAACACATATTCAATAACTTATAATGCTAATGGTGGATCAGGTGCTCCTGCTAAACAAACATATACATATGCATCAAGTGGAACAATTAATCTATCAGCAACCAAACCAACACGAACTGGATACACGTTCTTGGGATGGAGTTTAAGTGCAAATGCAACAACAGCTAGCTATAGTGCTGGTCAGGCATGGAGTAAATCTAATTATGTTGATTGTACTTTATATGCTGTTTGGTCAGTTAACACATATACAATTAAGTATTCTGCCAATGGTGGAAATGGTGCACCAGGTAATCAGACATATACATATGCATCAAGTGGAACAATTAATCTATCAGCAACCAAACCAACACGAACTGGATACACGTTCTTGGGATGGAGTTTAAGTTCAAACGCAACAACAGCTAGCTATAGTGCTGGTCAGGCATGGCAACGCTATAATATACCTTCCAATAATTCTTATTATCAGTTGTATGCTGTTTGGTCAGCTATCACATATTCAATAACTTATGATGCTAATGGTGGAATGGGAGCTCCACAACCAACTAAATATACCTATGCAACAACAAATACTAATCTATCAACAAAGACACCAACACGAAGTGGGTATAAGTTCTTGGGATGGAGTTTAAACAGATCTTCAACAACAGCTAGCTATAGTGCTGGACAGGCATGGAGTAGAACTAATACTTCTAATTATATTTTGTATGCTATTTGGGCTCCATATTACTATTACATAACGTATAATTTAAATGGTGGAACTGGAACGACTAATAAAAAGACGTCATGTTACTATGATTCTTATTGTACATTATTGTATTCCTTTGATTTGAATTTAATTAGATGGTGTTATTCATTCAATGGTTGGGCAAAGAATAGTTCTGGTCCAATGCAATATGATCAGGGAGCTAGGGTAAGAAATCTGATGACTCCAACGAAAGATGGTCAGAGTGTTACTTTGTATGCAATATGGACTAGACAGAATGGTAGTGGATGTTGATGGCATATAGTTTTAAAAGTTAAAATTTAGATATTAGTCAGATGTACACCAACCAGTGTTGGTGTACAATGACTAGCATATAGGAGGAAATATGAAAAATTTAAAAGATAAGAAAATAATAATAATTATAGTTGCAATTTTGGCAATTATAGCACTTGTATTAGGGATTGTTTTGTTAGTCCCTTCAAAAGATAATAAAAAGGATGATAATAAAGATAAGGATCAACAAGAAGAAGTAAAGTATACACAAGCATATGTTGAAGAATACGCTAATTCAATGTTTGGTGATGTTTTTAAAACGATTGAAGTTGAGGATCAACCAACTAGATTTGTCATTTATGTTAAAGACATTAATAGTGATGAATTATTAGGAAGATATTATTTTGATAAAGAGACAGGAATGTTGAATGACGCTGATATGATGGATGCTGAACAAGCTTCTTAGCCTTAAAAGAAAACTTAATAAAGTTTTCTTTTTTTTGTTGTTTATCTTTTTCATTGTTTGTATAATTATAATTGGTGGAGGTATATATGAAAGAATTAAAGAAATTTTTAAATAGAACTACTGATTTAATTTATAATTTTTTAGAAAAGGTCATTAATAGTTTTAAAGGGAAAAATAATTCTTCTTTTTTGAAAACAATTATAAAATTAGTTGTATTAGTAGTTCTATATGTAGTAGTTGGTTTAATAGCTAAAGGAATGGTTATTTTTGGTAGTTATATCATTTATCAAGTTGGGACTACCGCTCGAGAAATATTGAGTAATATTTGGTCTATAACTGTTAATTTTACATATTTTTTGTTCATAATTGTATCTCTATATCATCTAAGTGAATTTGCTCAAGAGGATGATGCTTTTTTAACATTATCAAGGAATCAAAAAAGGGATAAAGAGACTAAAAAGAAAGTATTTTTAACTTTGGATGGCGTTATTAATATTCTAGTAATAATTCTGTTAATACCAATATTTACTATTGATATAGGGCTATTATTTGTATTGGGAATAATGGTTGGATATTTATGTCAAGGAGTATATTTATTCAGTTTATTTGGTGGAGTTCTTGGTTTAATTATTTTCTTTACAACTATTATCTTTTTAATAAAGAGTTTATTATCTTCAAGAAAGAGAAATATTAGAAGCTATGTAACAGCTCTTATTATTTCTGGAGTTATTGTTGCGGGTAGTAGTGTTGGTGTTTTGTTAGAGACATCTAATTATAAGAATATTGATAGTTTGACGACAGAGATTCCAACTTCAAGTGTTCTTTATGAATATAAGATTGATTCAAATAAGAGTTATATCATTGAAAATGATGATTATGATCGAAATATTAGTTTAGTAATTGATGATGACTTAGGTAGTTACTTAGATATTGTGGTTAGACATTATACGACTAATTCTGTTGATACTAGTATCAAAGAGAGAGGTAATCGTGTCAAAATAGCTTATTCAGAAGAATTGAATCTTGAAGTTCAAGATTTTGAAAAATTATTGAATTTAGGAGTTAATTGTCTCAAAGAGAAAACGATTTATAATTATACTTTATTAAAGTATGCAAAAATTGAAGTTAGAGTGAGTAGGCAATATTTAAAAAATATAAGATTTGTCGATAAGAATGGAAGAGAGTATCAGCCAAATGAAAGAAGTAATTGATAATCATAAATATGAAAGAGAGTTAAATGAGCAAGGAATTGCGTTAATTGCTGGAGTAGATGAAGTGGGGAGGGGACCACTAGTTGGGCCGGTTGTGACAGCTTGTGTCATTTTACCTAAGGATTATCATTTAGAAGGTCTAACTGATAGTAAAAAGTTGAGCATTAAGAAAAGAGAAATGTTTTATGATATCATTATGAGTGATGCGATTAGCGTCAGTATTGGGATGCGTGATGAGAAAGTAATTGATGATATAAACATTTACGAGGCGACTAAATTAGCTATGTATGATGCGATTAATAATTCTAAAGTCAAACCAGAACACGTTTTGATCGATGCGATGAAATTAGAGAAATTAGATATTCCTTCAACATCTATCATTAAAGGTGATTTAAAAAGTATAACTATTTCGGCAGCTAGTGTCATTGCGAAAGTTACACGTGATCGAATGATGGTTGAACTAGGAAAGAAATATCCAGAATATGGCTTTGAAAAAAATGCGGGATATGGGACGAAGCAACATATTGAAGCGATTGAGAAATATGGTATTATTCCTGAGCATCGAAAAACTTTTAAACCGGTTTCGGATCATTTAAATCATTTATATCAAAAATAGGAAGAGAAATCTTCTTTTTTTGTGTTAGAATATGATTAGGAGGAGGTATCTATGGTAGTAAATGTCTTAGTTGAATTATCTAATAAAAATATTGATAAAACTTTTGATTACTTAGTACCTGCTCATTTTGAAGAAAAGGTTGAAATTGGTAAGAGAGTAACGGTTCCTTTTGGCAAGCAGACTTTAGAAGGCTTTGTCTTGGGAACTGTCGATAGTAATTATCCTGATTTAAAAGAAATAATTGATGTCGTTGATGAAGATATCGTTTTGACTGATGAACTCTTACAATTAGGAAAATATGTCAGTGAGAAAACTTTATCCACTTTAATATCTAGTTATCAAGTTATGTTACCCAAGGCTTTAAAAGCCCAAAAACGGACCAACATCAATAAGAAAATGATTAAGTATGTCGTCATAAATAAAAGTGCTGATATGAAATTGAGTAGCAAACAGCAAGAGATATATGATTATGTACAGAAAAATAAAAAAGTAAAAAAAGATATCTTAAATTCTATGTCAGTTTCAAGTACTAATACGCTTATTAAACATGGTCTTTTGAAAGAGATTTTAGAGGAAGAATATCGTCTCAATGTCGAAGAAGAGAGTGTTAGTAAATACCCCTTAACTATTGAGCAGCAACAGGTTGTTGACACGATCTTTAATGAAAAAGGAAAAAAGGTTTTTCTCTTGCATGGGGTAACTGGTTCAGGAAAAACGGAAGTCTATATGGAAATAATTGAAAAAATGTTAAAATTGGGCAAAACAAGTATTGTTTTAGTACCAGAGATTTCCCTAACGCCCCAAATCGTCAGTCGTTTTCGAAAACGTTTTGGTAAAAATATTGCCATATTGCACAGTCGACTATCCGAAGGAGAAAAGTATGATGAGTATCGTAAGATCGCTCGTGGTGAAGTTGATATCGTTATTGGTGCGCGCAGTGCGGTGTTTGCGCCTCTTAAAAATATTGGCGCGATAATCATTGATGAGGAACATTCGACAAGTTATAAGCAAGAGAGTAATCCTAAGTATCAAGCAATCGATGTCGCGATTGAACGCAGCAAATACCATGATGCCATTGTCGTGTTAGGAAGTGCAACACCATCATTAGAGACTTATGCCCGAGCTCAAAAAGGAGTTTATAAATTAGTCGAATTGAAAACGCGGGTCAATAATCGCGAAATGCCTGATGTCGAGATAATTGATATGAACAGAGAAAAGGATCGAACTAGTTATTTCTCAGCCAAGTTAAAAGAAGAGATAGAAAAAAGACTAACTCTTAAAGAACAGATCATACTTTTATTAAATCGTCGCGGGTATGCCTCTTTTGTAACGTGTAGTAATTGTGGCTATGTCGAGAAGTGCCCTAATTGTGATATTACTTTGACTTATCACAAATCGAGTAATACGCTTCGGTGTCATTACTGTGGTTATGGTAATAAACGGATTGAGATATGTCCAAGTTGTGGTGAGAAAGCTATCAAAGAATTAGGAGTAGGAACGGAAAAAGTTGAAGAAGAGATAAATAAATTATTCGCTTGTCGGGTCGTTAGAATGGATCTTGATACGACGAGCACGAAAGGTGCTCATGCCAAGATCATTGATGACTTCAAAGATCATAAATATGATATTTTACTAGGAACACAAATGATTGCGAAAGGACTTGATTTTGATAATGTGACCTTAGTTGGTGTCATCAACAGCGATACTTCCTTGATGATTCCTAATTATCGGAGTAGTGAGTACACTTTTCAACTACTATCCCAGGTTGCTGGTCGCAGTGGCCGTGGTGAGAAAAAGGGTAAGGTTATAATCCAAACGCAAAATCCTGAACATTATGCGATTCAATTTGCCAAAAAACATGATTATCTCGGCTTCTATAAGGAAGAGATGAAAAATCGCCGGAAACTATCTTATTCGCCTTATTATTATATGACCAGTATTAAAGTCATCAGCTCAAATTATGATAAAGTCTGTCAAGAGAGTAATAAAATTGGAACTTTTTTAAGAGAGAAATTAACGAATAGTATCATTATCGGACCAACGGTTTGTAGTGTCTTTAAGATGAACAATCTATATCGTTTTAACATCATCATTAAATATAAAAAAGAGGATAATTTATATAAGAGTTTAAACTATCTTCAAGATCATTATAAGAATGTCCATAATGTCAAAATAGATATCGATTTTAATCCTTTAAATATTTGAGTTGCCGAAAAAGAAATTTTGTGTTATAATACTCAACATTAAAGGGGAGATATTGATGCGAGATTATTTATCGGAACTTGGAGATATTGAAAGACATTCAGATATTTCTATTGATTTACATCCAGAACTTTTAAATGGTGTGCGACATTATCAATTGAATCGTGATAATAATAATATTCTTGTTACGAGTTGGAGTGGGGAAGCGCGAATGGTTCCCTTATCAGTAGAAAAAGTTGATGAATTAGCTGCTGATCAACGTAAACAATTAGATACCATTATTGCGAGTAATAATGCATTAAAAAAGGATAGTCATGATAATTTTAAGTTATTCGCTAAGTTGATGGGGATTCTCGGAATAGCTAATATTGGGTTCTTCATATATGGGGGAGCTATATTGGGAAGTTGTATGGCTTTAGGGATTATCGGTTCTGTTTTGGCAACTTTGATACTAGAAGATTTTGATTGCGTTAAAGTTTTTCTTAAATCACATAAATTAGGAGATGAATTAGACTTAGTCAGTTGGACTGCGGATCACTCTGACCAAGTCAATGAAGTTATCAAAGACGAAGTAAAGAAAGAAACCAATGATAAAGATCATATGGATGATAGCGCTTTCTATCCTGAAGAAATCTATGAAAATGGAGTCAGTTTAAACAATGTCGATTGTATTCCTGTAAAAACCTTAAAAAAAATCCGTCAAACGGTTAATATGAGACAAAGATAATTATGAAGCATAGTTTATTTTAACTATGCTTTTTGCTTGAATAATTGACATTTTCTAAGGCTCATATGATAATAAAATCTATATAAATGTGGCAAATGATGAGGTGTTCATATGAATGACGAGATAGAGTTATCGCTACCAACTTTAGATATTATGATTGGTGAAGATGAAATAGATGTTTTTCAAAAAATGGGTCTCAAGACCACAATGACCCCGTTAGCCCTTTTGACTGGTGGAGAAAGAGCAGATCTAGGAAATGCCAACGATTACGATAAAATAAATGAGGGTTGGTATTTAGCTTTGGCAAAAAGAGATGGAGGTTTTAAAAAGGTCGTATTGGCAATTGGTGATCGCCATAATTGTGAGGTTACTTTGCCTCGTTACCGAACTAATGCGATTCGTCCCGTTATCTATGCACCGCCTCTTTTCATTGAAAAATTATCTTTAAATGCTCGCCTTAATGATTATGGTATTGAAGAAGTAGAGTTTGGTGAATTTCCCCAAGAAATCGCTAGTGGAATGCAAAGGAAATTGAATAAAGCGCAGCTTAACAATCAGTTACTATTTACAGGCAATACTTATACTTTTGATAGCACTAACATTAATTATTTGGATCAAAAATTTCAGCCCGTCACATATGATGAATATGAGTATTTAGGTAAAAAGTATATTAATCTACGAATAAATCATGGTGATGTATTCATAAAGAATAAATTGTATGTAAATGGTACTCATGTTTGGATGGAAGTTAGTCCAGTTACGTGGTTCATTGGAACACATCTTAACGCTGAATCAGCAAGAAATGAAAAAGTTCTCGTTTCGAAAAAGAGTTTATTAGCTGGGATTAGAGTAAACGATAAATATTTTGTTTATGATCTTTTTAAAGACACAGAAATGCGCTGGTATTTGGATAATTATATGAAACACGATCTCTTTCAAAATGTTGACAAAAACAAATTGTTTGATGTTGAACCAGATGAAATTTTAGAAATGGCTAAAATAAAAATGAAGAGAATTCTTAAGGGATAGGTTTTTTAGTGATATTGCGAAAGAATTATCATTTTGTTATAATAGTTATGGAAAATGGAGATGGAAATATGACGCAAAATGTTCATGAGGAATACGTAGCAAATTGCTATTTAGTAAGAGTTAGAATTATGGGAGGTGTTTTGATGATGTCATCTGGTGTCATCCATACGTTGAGTGGTAGTAATAACTCTTTGGTTTTGATGGCTAATTCAATTGCGCGTGGTGATATCGCTAGTCGCAGTCCTCTTTCGCATGATTTTAGAGAATCTTGCCGTGAAAATAGAAGAGTTAAAATAAAAAATAAATAATTAAATGGGGTGTTGGTATGGAAAATAAAAATGTTCCAAAAAGGTATATGTTCGTGTTACAAAAATGCTATGGAGGACAGGAGGCTCTTGAGTTTTCGCCTGATGGCAAAATTGTATCAGTACCGATTAAACCTTTTTCTGATCAGAGTTTAAATCCGCAACACAAGATGAAAATCAAAAAGAATACATTAGCTTTTTATGACGGGATAACTTGTCGCTATCCCAACTTTTATTCATTCGTCGAAAATCGTGCTAAATTAAATTTTCTCGATTATCGCGAAGTTACGTCTTATATCGGTTATATCAATAATGGCTATATGCAGACACTATCTTTAGAATTCAATGATCCAACTCTTAGTCATATTGCCCAAAAAGTTGATGGCAGTACCATTAATAAAGATGATCCAACGACTCTAGATGTCGTGGCGAGTTTCATCGATTTAATTGAAAATTCTGGACCCGATTTTGTCGATGAGCTAAAGAAGTGTTATTGGTTAAAAGATCGGAATTACAACTTTCAAAAGAGTCTCATTGATAGTATTGATTGCTATTATTGTAACAAGCTCATCGTTGAGAAAAATTATGAGTACAATTCGGTCTATAACAGTGAAATGGCTGCTGATTTAGAAGCCTTTCGTCACGATTTTCTCAAAAAAATAGAGAGTTATCGCAATTTCCGAGAACTATATCGTTTTCGCAAGAGATACCTTGCGAGTAAACAGTATCAATCAACGACAACTCCCGTTGTTGTTCAAGAAGAAAGACCAAAACAAAAATTAAAAACACATGAAGTAGATGGTCAATTATCAATCCTAGATTTATTAAAAGATAAGTAAAATATGGTTAAAAAAAACATATTTTCTTTTTTTTTTCTTTTTTTTTGTTATAATGAATTAGGAGATGATAGTTTATGGCAGTAAAATATGATGAAAGCTCGATTAAAATATTAGAGGGATTAGAAGCCGTTCGCAAACGACCTGGTATGTATATTGGGTCAACTGATAAGCGTGGTTTACATCATCTAGTATGGGAAATTGTCGACAATGCAATCGATGAAGCTATCAATGGTTTTGGTGATTATATAAAAGTTACAATTCATAATGATAAGAGTATAAGTATAGAAGACCATGGACGAGGAATTCCAACGGGAATGCATGCATCAGGTAAATCAACTCCAGAAGTTATCTATACTATTTTACACGCTGGTGGAAAATTTGAAGAGGCCGGTTATAAAGTATCAGGAGGACTTCATGGTGTTGGAGCGAGTGTCGTCAATGCCTTATCAAAATGGATGGAAGTCGATATCAAAAAAGATCATGAAGAATATGTCATAACTTTTGAAAACGGAGGTCACGTTAAAGAACCTCTTAAAAAGATTGGCACGACGAATAAGACCGGAACGACGGTTAGGTTTCTTCCAGATGATGAGATCTTTTCAACGACGACTTTTTCCTATAGTACAATTTGTGAGAGAATGCAGGAATCAGCTTTTTTAATAAAGGGTTTAACGATTGAAGTGGTTGAAGAAGAGACAATGCGCAGTAATAAATACTGTTATGAAAAAGGTGTCAAAGAATTTGTTGAATATTTGAATGAAGACAAGACTACCTTACATGATGTCATCGATTTTGAAGGAACGAAAGATGATATTGAGATGGAAATTGCTTTGCAGTACACTGATACCTATAATGAAAACATCGTTTCTTTTGTCAACAATGTCAAAACAGTGGATGGTGGAACCCATGAGGTTGGATTTAAAACGGCTTTGACCCGTGTTTTTAACGATTATGCAAAGAATAATGGCTATATCAAAGGCAAAGATAAAACCTTTGAAGGCAGCGATGTGCGGGAGGGTCTAACCGCTATAATTTCTTTAAAAATTCCCGAAGCTCTTTTACAATTTGAAGGGCAGACCAAAGGTAAATTGGGTTCACCAACAGCCCGTGTTGCCGTTGAAGCTTTTGTCAGTGAAAAATTGCAATTCTTTTTAGAAGAAAACAAAAAGATTGCGACAGATATCATTGAGAAGTCATTGCGCAGTAAGACGGCACGTGAAGCCGCTCGCAAAGCAAGAGAAGAAGCGCGTAAAGGTAAGACCAGTAAAAAAGAGCGCAATCTATCCGGTAAACTTACGCCAGCACAAACTCGTAATAAAAATAAAAATGAATTATTCTTAGTCGAGGGAGATTCAGCTGGTGGAAGTGCTAAGCAAGGACGAGATCGGAAGTTTCAGGCCATCTTACCGCTTCGTGGTAAAGTTATTAATACGGAAAAAGCTAAACTTGAAGATATTTTTAAGAACGAAGAAATCAATACGATGATATATACGATTGGGGCAGGAATCGCTCCCAACTTTGAATTAGATGATTGTGAATATGACAAGGTCATCATCATGACCGATGCCGACGATGATGGAGCTCACATTCAATGTTTACTTTTGACTTTCTTTTATCGTTATATGAAACCGTTAATTGAAGCGGGCAAAGTCTATATTGCTTTGCCACCACTTTTCAAGATCAGTTATGGTAAGACAGTGGAGTATGCCTATAGTATGGAAGAGATGAAAGAGAAGACGAAGGATAAAAAATGTGAGATTCAAAGATATAAAGGTCTTGGTGAAATGAACGCGGAACAACTTGCGGAGACGACGATGAATCCTGGATCTCGAACTTTGATAAGAGTGACGATTGAAGATGCGGCCCTCGTCGAAAAAAGAGTGAGCGTTTTGATGGGGGATGTCGTTGAGCCTCGTAAAGCTTGGATTGAAGAAAATGTCATTTTCTCACTTGAAGATGATTATGATATTAGCCACAATAAAGCAAATGCATAATGAATTGAACAAAGGTGATAATAATGGAAGATGTTATTGATAAAATATATGAATATTCCTTAGAAGAAATTATGGGAGAACGCTTTGGACGCTATTCTAAATACATCATTCAGGATCGAGCTATACCTGATGTGCGCGATGGTTTAAAGCCCGTTCAGAGAAGAATTCTCTATGGAATGTATCGTGAAAAGAATACTTATGACCATCCTTATCGAAAGAGTGCTAAAACAGTTGGTTCTGTAATGGGTAATTACCATCCCCACGGTGATAGTTCTATCTATGACGCAATGGTGCGAATGAGCCAGTGGTGGAAACAGAATACAACTTATATTGATATGCATGGTAACAATGGATCAATGGATGGTGATAGCCCCGCAGCTATGCGTTATACAGAAGCGCGACTATCGAAAATAAGTAATGAACTCTTAAAAGATTTGGACCGCAATACGGTAGTGATGGCTCCTAACTTCGATGATACAGAATTGGAACCAACCGTTTTACCAGCTAAGTTCCCCAATCTTTTGGTCAATGGAACGATGGGAATATCAGCTGGTTATGCGACTAATATTCCACCTCATAATCTAGGTGAAGTAATTGATGCAACGGTTCATCGCATCGATTCCCCTAATTGTCATTTAGACACGATTATGGAAATTGTCAAAGGACCAGATTTTCCGACTGGGGGAATTGTTGAAGGTCTTGATGAGATACGTAAAGCCTATACAGATGGACGAGGAAGGATAATCGTCAAGTCACGTACTAATTGGGAGGATGAAAAAGGGAAGCTAACTTTAGCTATTAGTGAGATTCCTTTTGAAGTCAACAAAGCCCTTTTAGTTCGGAAAATTGATGAGATTAGAATTGAGAAGAAAATTGAAGGAATTATTGAGGTCCGGGATGAATCAGATAAAGATGGATTGCGAATCGCTATTGATTGTAAGAAAGACGCTAATCGCGATTTAATTCTCAATTATTTACTAAAAAATACTGATTTACAAATAACTTATAATTTCAACATGGTTGCTATCGTCAATCGACGCCCAAAACAATTGGGTATTATGGAGATGCTTGACGCTTATATCGCCCATCATAAAGAAGTTATTTTGCGACGCACAGAATTTGATTTGGAACACGCCAAAGCGCGATATCACATTGTTGAAGGTCTCATCAAATGCATTTCAATCCTTGATGAAGTAATCAGAGTTATTCGCGCCAGTAAAAATAAAGCTGATGCCATTGTCAATTTAGTTAAAGAGTTTGCTTTTACAGAAAAACAAGCTGATGCGATTGTAACTTTACAACTATATCGTTTGACTAATACTGATGTGGTTGAATTAGAACAAGAAATGGACAATTTGCGTAAGCTCATCAAAGGACTAGAACAAATCTTAAACGATGAAAACGTTCTTAAAAATGTTATGAAAGATGAACTTCGACGCATCAAGAAAGAGTATGCTGTTCCCCGTAAAACGGATATTCGCGATGAGATTACGGATATCAAAATTGATACTTCAGTCATGATTCCAAAAGAGGATGTCATCGTCTCTGTATCTAAGGATGGTTATATTAAACGCACTTCTTTGCGAAGTTATCAGGCTTCAACTGATGAGACAACTTTAAAAGATGGTGATTATCTATTAGGTCTATATGAGTTAAATACTCTTGATACCGTTTTAGTCTTTACCAATTTCGGTAATTATTTCTACATACCAGTCCACGAATTACCTGTGTGCGTATGGAAGGATATGGGTAAACACTTGAGTAATATTGCTCGCTTAGACAGTGGTGAAGAGATAATGAGTGTCATTCCTGTTAGTGATTTCAATCAAAAACTCGATGTCATCATGATTACGAAAAATGGTATGATTAAAAGAACCAATCTTTCAGAATTTAAGACTAGTCATAGCTTAAAACCAATTATTTGTATGAAATTAAAAGATGATGATTCACTATTAGGAGCGACGATTGGCTTATATAATGATATCTTTATCAGTACTAATAAGGCATATGGTCTTTGGTATGATATTAATGAGATTCCAGTTGTCGGCCTTAGAACGAGTGGTGTTAAAGCGATTAATCTAAAAGATGATTATGTTGTCAACTTATCCAATTTTGATGCGAACATAAGTGAATACATAACCGTTGTAACTGATAAGGGAACAGCTAAACGCATTAAAATTAGTGATCTTGATAAAACATCGCGAGCTAAGCGCGGATTATTAATCCTTCGCGAAGTTAAGACCAATCCATATCGCGTTATAAAGACCTTTGTCGTTAATAACAAAGATTTCATCGGTATTAAAACGGATGATATAAAAATCTTTAAAGAAACAGAGATACCTATTTTAGACCGGTATTCAACAGGATCACAGCTTGTCAAAGGTAAAGTGCAAGCAGCCTTTATCAATCCATATCTCTTAAAAAAAGATGAACTTATTGTCGAAGCTAATATTGAACCGACCCAAACAGAAACTAAAGTATCACTAAAAGAGATAGATGATCGGTTGTTGACAATTGATGATTTTATCGATATTGATAAGTAAAAATAATCAATCACCTGCATATGATAATGTAGGTGATTTAATTATGTCTAAAGAATCTTTTAAATCTTTTGTGCGAAATAAACCCGAGTTGGTCCGATATGTCCGCGATCAAAAAACGTCTTGGCAAAAGCTTTATGAAATATATGAATTATATGGAGAAAATAGTAGCGTTTGGAATGATTATTTAAAGGGTAGTGGTAGCAAATTGAGTACTTCTTTTAGTGATATCATCAACACGATTAAAGGAATTGATTTAGAAAAACTACAAAATGGTATCGATAGTATTCAAAATACGATTTCTCTAATTCAAAACTTTGGTAATAATAAAGTAAATACTAATAATTATGAACCGCGTTATCACTATCAGAGAATGGATGACTAATGAATCGTGATCTAATTTTTCAAATACGGGAAAAAAAAGATTTATATAAATTTTTAAAATATAATTCTTATTTGTATAAGCCGATAATAAGAGGTGAGATATCAATTAAAGAATTAGAGGATATCATGAAAAAAGAATTAAAAATGACTTTTGCCGATCGACTTAATCATATCAGTAATAATATTGAAATTGCTAATGCCTTTTTAAATATTTTAAAATAGTATTGACAGTAAAATGACAATAATTTTAATATTTTGTCGTTTTTTTTATGAATTTGTATGATAAAATTAAGAAAATACGAGAAGTATTAAAATATGAGGAGTGAGAAAATGAAAAAGACAATGAAGTTATTGTCACTTTTAGCGGTTGTCGTTTTGATGAGTGGTTGCGTCAAATATGACATAGGTATGGAAATAGGAAAGGATAAGAGCGTTAACGTCGCAATTATCTCAGCGATTGATAGTACGTTGATGGGAAATGAGCAAACTGTTGATGAAGATGAAATTAAAGCTTTAGAGGATAAAGGATTTACAGCAACGAAGTATGAGGATGACAATTGGAACGGTTATACCCTTACGAAAAAATATAAAAATATTGATGAAATCAGTAGTAAAGACCCAGTTACGGTTGAATTAACCGATTTAGCCAGTGGTGAAAAGGGGGATATTTCTGCTTTCTTTCAAAAAAAATCAGGATTATTTAAAACAAAATATATTGCCCACTTTACATTAGATGCAAGAAGAGATCAGGATGGTGACTCATCAGAAATGGATGAAGACACACAACAATTATTAGATAGAATGACTGCTGGCATGGAATTAAATTATCATGTAACTTTACCATCAAAAGCTAGTAGTAGTAATGCTACTAAAGTTAGTGATGATGGTAAGACCTTAACATGGGATTTAAAATTTAATCAAGTAAATGATATCAAGTATGAATTTTCAATTATTAACCCAATAGTTATAGCGATTGCAGTTGGAATAGGGTCTTTAGTTATCATACTTGTAGTGGTATTTATTTTAAAGGGTAGAGGACAAAAGAAGGTTCAACCAGTAAATGGTGGAGTACAACCAATGCCTCAACAAACGGCAAATACTGTGCCAACTGTTAATGCTGGGCCAGATAATCAGCCATCTGCACCAATGAATCAACAGTTTGTTCCTAATCTTGAACAACAGCCTGCACCAGTGGAGGCAACACCTAGTCCCGCACCGCAGAGTTTTATCAACCCTGGACCACAAGCTCAAGAGGCCCAAGTCAATGCGATGCCAGCTAGTCCTACACCTCCACCAATGAATCAACAGTTTGTTCCTAATCTTGAACAACAACCTGCTCCAGTGGAGACAACACCTAATCCCGCACCACAGAATTTTATCAATCCTGAACCACCAACGCCAGCTACAACTATGACTGATTCTGCAAGTACTGGTCCAAGTTTACAAAATCAACCACCAATTATTGATGTGCCAGTTAATCATGATGTTAATTATGCAGGCAATACTGATACAACTAATAATGTTTAATAAAAAGCTTTAAAGCTTTTTATTTTTGGTTATTTATATGTTATAATTATTAAGATAGTGAGAGTGGTATGATGCGAAAATTAAAGTGGTTGGTATTATTGTTTATTGTTGTTTTGTTAAGCGGATGTGTCAAATATGATACTGAGATGAAAGTGGGAATGGACAAAAGCATTACTATTACATCAATTAGTTCAATTCAAAAGGAATATGCTGAACTACAACAGAATGACGATGCGGAAGAAATCAAAAAATTTCAAGATAATGGTTATGATGCTGAAAATTATCAGGATGATAAATATCAAGGAATAAAACTGACCAAAAAATATGATAGTATTGATATGATTAGTAGTCCTAATTGTGGAATGGTTGAATTAACCGATATATTTGAAAAGAAAGCGGATGAAATAGTACTTTTTAAATCGCAGAAACAAGGGTCAGTTACCACTTATACAGCTAACTTTACTTATAATTTAAAAGAAGAAGATATTGAGGCTCAAGGCGATGTCGATTATAGCGAATATGGTTCAACTATGATTTTTGAGTACAGTTTCTCTTTGCCAGATAATGTTACCATTGTCAGTGATAATGCTGATAGTAAAACGAATAATGATAAAACTTTGAATTGGAAGATTAATTTTGGTGAACTCAAGAAGATCAATTTTGTTTTTAGGATTGATGACCAAGCAGTAACCGAAAAAGTTGAAGATAATAGTGCTGAACAAAATGATGATGCTATAGTTGATAATAGTAACGATGAAGTCATAACGGATGCAACAAAACCGACCACTTCCCAAGAAGATATTGAAGAAATTGTACCTAAGGCATCCATCTTCAGTTATATAATAAGTGCTTTATTTATTGGGGCCATTGTCTTTGCCTTTATAAAATTGAAAGGAAAAGTCAAAAAACGTTCTATTAAAATAAATAATAGTGGTATTCATCACGATGTACCACCAGAACATAAGAATATGTAATATATTCTTTTTTCTTTTCGCAATAAATGTGGTATTATTGATATAGATTTTAGGTGATCGTATGAAAAAAGTTGAATTATTAAGTCCCGTTGGCAATATGGCAACTCTTCCTTTTGCTATTCATAATGGTGCAGATGCCGTGTATCTTTCTGGGAAAAAATTTGGAGCTAGAAAATTTGCTGATAATTTTGACGAAGAAGAGATAGTGCAAGCCATTAAATATGCACACTTATATGGAGTTAAAGTCTACGTGACAGTCAACACGTTAGTCTTTGATGATGAAATTGAAGAGGTCAGTAATTATATTGAATTTTTGTATCGATCTGGGGTAGATGCTTTGATTATGCAAGACATTGGCTTGATAGAATTGACACATAAAAAGTTCCCTAACTTAGAAATTCATGCTTCGACGCAATGTCATAATCATAATTTAGAAGGGATAAAAATCTTTGAAAATATGGGCGTTAAAAGGGTAGTTCTCGATCGTGAAATGAGTTTGGAAGAAATCAAAAGATTAAATACTAATCTCGAAAAGGAAGTATTTGTCCATGGTGCTCTTTGCGTATCTTATTCTGGGTGTTGTTTGTTTAGCAGTTTAAATGGTGGCCGCAGTGGTAATCGTGGTGAGTGTGTTGCTTCTTGTCGCAAGCAATATGAACTTTATAAAAATGATCAAAAATTAAGAACCGATGGCGACTATTTATTGAGTACTAGAGAGTTAAATACTTTAGGAAGAGTTAAAGAACTGATTGAAGCGGGCATTTCTAGTTTTAAAATTGAAGGACGAATGAAATCAGCTGAATATGTGGGATATGTTACCAAATTGTATCGCATGATGATTGATAAATATTATAATCATGAAGATATGACGCTTTCTGAAACAGATCTTAAGGATTTAAAAAAATTGTATAATCGCGGTTTTACCGAAGGCTATTTATTTGGAAAGAGTGGTAGGGAACTCATGAATATTAAGTCTCCTAATCACATTGGAATTCCGCTTGGAAATGTCCTTGAATATGACTCTAAATACATAAAGATTAAACTCATAGAAGATATTAAACAAGAAGACGGAATAAGATTACCTAATGGTGAAGGAATGATTGTCAATCGCTTATACAATGATAAATTATTATTGGTCAATTCCTTAGAAAAAGGTCAGATAGCTATCGTTGATAATAATATTAATTTAAAAGAAAAGGGTGTTGTTTTAAAAACCATTGATAAATTATTAATTGATGATTTAAAAAAATATATTCCGAAAAAGATGCCAATCGATATTTCCATTACCTGTCGCCAAAATCAACCGATTAAGCTCGAAGTTACCGACTATGAAAATACGATTGGGAAGAGTTATTCTTTAGTCCAAGAAGCTAAGTCTTCACCAACTTTCCGTGAACGAATTGTTGAACAAGTATCTAAATTAGGCAATACACCCTTTGTTGTCAATCGCGTAGTAGTTGATATTGACGATAATATTTTTGTACCAATTAAAGATCTCAACGAATTGCGAAGAATGGTGATCGAAGAACTGATTTCAACTCGTGAAAATAAAGGGCCAACAATAGTTATCAAAGAAGAGGATAAACAAGAAAAAATTACTAAAGATGAGACACTAAGAATTAATGCTTTAGTTAGAAATGAACAACAGTTATTGACTTGTCTTGCTAATGATATCTCTTTAATTTATACAGATGATCGAGAATTATATAAAAAGTATCGGGAGAGAACTAATATCTATCTACGTCTTCCGCGTGTCCTTTTACAACATCCTGATTTGCAAAAGGAAAGACTAGTCGTTACAGAAATAGGTTCTGTTTTAAAATATAGTGCTAATAATGAAGTAATTGCTGATTATACCTTGAATGTAACTAATGATAACAGCGTTAGACTCTTAGAAAAAAATAATATCAAAATGGTGACACTTTCGCCAGAAATAACGCCTGAACGTTTAGGAAATATTAATTTTCAAAAGGACAATGTCGAATATATCGTCTATGGCACAATGGAATTGATGATTATGAAATATTGTCCAGTTAAAATGCTTGATAATAATGATCAAAACAATTGTAATCTATGTAGTCTTGGCAATCATTACTATTTAAAAGATAAAAATGATAATATTTATCCCATTTTAAATACAAAGCATTATACCCATATCATGCATAAAGAACCACTCGATAATATCGCTATGATAAAGGAATGCCGAAGAAGAGGAATATCCAATTTCCGAATTGAACTATTCGATGAAACGGAAGAAGAAATTGAGTATATTATCAAAAAGATAAAAAAAGAATTAGGTGATTAAATGGATATAGAATTGATACAAAAGCTTGATGATTTAATCAAAATCTTTGATGATAGTGTCGAGATTAAAAGAATTCAAGCATTGAAGAAAGAGATCTATGAAGATGCCATTTTAAAAGAAAAATTGGTGGCTTTTAATCAAATACGAGATGACATATATGATCCCAATTATATTCAATTAAAGAAAGAGATTCTGAGTTTTGCCAGTGTTTCGGAATATAAAAGATTAGAGAATGACTTATACATATTGACTCTTTCTATTAATCAAAAAATGCATAGTTTGATCAGTAAGGGGTGTAAACATGAAGATAATTAGTGGTACTTTAAAAGGTAGAAAGATCGATGGCTTTGATATTGCTGGAACAAGACCAACGATGGATCGCGTCAAAGAGTCCCTCTTTTCAATGATAAATCCTTATCTAGATAACGCCATCTGTCTGGATCTATTTGCTGGTAGTGGTAATTTAGGATTTGAAGCCATTAGTAATGGAGCTAGTTTTTGTTATTTCAACGATAAAAATCCCAAGTGTACGGCTTCTATTAAGAAGAATACGACTTCATTCAAGATTAATAGTAGCGTAAAAATATTAAATCTCGATTATCAAAAGTGCTTAGAATATTTAAAAGATGATGGGATTTCCCTCGATATTGTTTTTCTCGATCCGCCGTATAGAGATGAATGTTTAAATGAAGTTATTGATTTTCTATTAGAAAATGATCTACTAAAAGACAATGCTATCGTCGTCTGTGAAGTTGACAATAATTATTTACGAGAAGAAGTACATGGGTTAGAGATGATTAAGAGTCGTCAATATGGTGATAAGTTTATAATTATCTATAAAAAAACTAGTCTTTAAATTTTGGTTGATGTATAATTATAATAGGTGATCGTATGAAAAGGCTGAATGAAAAGGGATTTGCGGTTTCAACAATGCTATACGGGATTCTGACAATGATAATTCTCATATTGATGTTACTATTGGGAATCATGCGCAGCTCTTATAATAAAATTAAAAATGCAGAAGATGATATTCGTTACTATTTAGATAAATGCAGTAGTAAACAAATTGCTTTAGAGAATTGCTTTAAATCATATAATTCTGGTGCAACTCCCTACAGTTGTGGTGATGAATATGAATTATATACAGCTTGTATTGGGAGGGAGTACATTTCACAATCCTCTGGTAGTGTGGCTCTTTTGACCAATTTGTTAATCGATAATGCTGATGCTAGTGAAACAGGCTTGATGAAGGACTCGCTTGTTGAAAATAGATATATTTTTGCGGGAAGTAATCCTAATAATTATGTTAAATTTGGTAGTAAAGAGGGAAGAATCATTTCGATTGAACCTAATGGTACGATTAAAATCGTTTTATCAGATGTGATAACGGGAGCTTTTGATAAGACGACGACCACTTCAACTAATTCTTCCCAAATTTGGCGAGCATCGACTTTATACAACACTTTGAAAACACGATATAACAGTATGGACTATGTCAGTAAGATTACAAAGGGGACTTTCTATACCGGAGTAATCTATGAAACATATTCAACAAAAAATGCTCTTGAGTCAATTCGTGCTTCTTATGTCGAAGACGATTTTGGACTACTAACGTTAGAGGATTATTTGAAAGCTTCTTCTAACATTAAGAGCAGTTGTGATTTGACGGCAACAGGTTCAAGCACCGTGCAAACAGCTATGACTAATTGTAAGAGTAATAATTGGCTCGTCTCTGGTATCAGTTCTCAGCAATGGACATCGACGGCGATGGTATCTGGTTCAAACTTAAATAATTTTGTAACTTTTTCTAATGCTGGCGGTACTAAAACAGTTATAACAGCGACGGGAAGTGCAAGAATGGTCATCTATTTGCGCAATGGAATTTTAGCCGATATAAAAGGAATTGGTTCAAAGACAAATCCATATGTAATCAATTAAAAAAATCTCAAGATAAATCTTTACAAACATTTCAATTTATTATAGAATTATAATTATAATAGAAGGATAGTAGGGTGATGTTATGTTGGAATTATTTATGATTGTTTTGCTTCATCAAACCTATTTGTCTCAAGAGAAGATACATTTTTAGTATCTTCTCTTTTCTATTTTTAGGAGGGAAATATGTCTATTGATGAAATAAGAGATGAATTATTGGAATTCATTAAAAAAGAAAGGTCTTTGAGTGAGACTAGTCAACACTTTAATATTTCAACTAATGAATTAATGGGCTATATTAAACAATTATGTGATGAAGGGTTTATGATTTCAACAGTTGTCAAAGATGATGATGTCCAACTGATGAATAAAGGAACTACTGATTTTACCGCTGACAATAATTATACGATAGAAATTGATAGTGATAATGTCAAAGTATTAGTAATTTCGGATACTAATCTCGGAAGTAAGTATCAACAATTATCATTTATTAATGAAATATATAAAAAAGCTTATGAAGAGGGTGTGAGAAAAGTAATTCTTTGTGGTGATATATCGGCTGGTTTAATTTCTCCTAAAAGTATTTATTACAACAGTTTATTTAAATATGATACGTCGAGTCAAGCAGAGTACATAATCAATAATTTTCCAAAACTAGATGGTATGGTGACTTATTTCATCACGGGTGAAAAAGATCATTCCCACGAATTGAAAGGATCAGAATCAATCGGTAAAATGATTAGTGATAATCGTGATGATATGATTTATTTAGGCCCTAATCATTGTACGATTGATCTCGTCAATCGTGATAAAGAAACAGGGAAGATTCTCAATAGCGCTAAAGTGTTAGTACGACATCCCAAAGGTAAAGTTGCTTATACCGTTTCTTATAAACAACAACAATATATCTCATCAATGCGTAGTGAAGATAAAGTTGATATGATTCTCCATGGCCACTTCCTCCAATGCGAAAAAATGCATTTCCGTGGCGTTGAAGAAATATCCGTACCCGGTATGAGTGCGACCACTCCTAAGATGAAAGATGATGGTGTAAACAATACCGTTGGAGCTTGGATTTTAGATGTCAAATTATTGAAGAAAGGGATTGATAAAGTAATACCATATTTCATTCCTTGTTATCAAACGATCAAAAATGATTATTTAAATGTCAAAACAGTTAGTGATATTGGTCAAAATGTTCACGTTGAGAGTGCCAATGAAAAATACATTGGGCCAATCTATTCATTCATTAAAAATGGTATGACAGTTGAAGAATTGATGAAAAAGTTAGATATAAATATCAATGAGATATATGGTTTAATTGAAACGATGAAGTTATATGGAAAACCGATTGAAATAGTTATGAATGATGACAATCAATTAGTATTTAGTAAAAAAAGACAGAGAAAGACAAATAAATATGCATCAAAGAATCCCGATGGTTTAATTGAGACTGATTTATGTATCATTTCCGATACCCATCTAGGTACCAAAGAACAACAATTAACTTTAATTAATGAAGTCTATAAAGAAGCGGCGCGGCGTGGAATCGATACTGTTTTACACATTGGTGATGTCTTGGATGGAGACTATACCCAAGTTCGTAAAGAACAGACCTATCAATTATTTTTAAGAGGTTTTGATGAACAAGTCGGATATGTCATTGATATGTATCCTCACATCGATGGTATCAATACTTATTTCATTCAAGGATCACACGATGAAACGCATTTAAAGAATGGTGGTGCTACCGCCGGAATTTGGATTGAGCGTTGTCGTGATGATATGTTCTATCTCGGTCAAGATAAAGCGACATATTCAATTAATAATCTAAAAATTTTAATGGATCATCCCGGTGGCGGTAATGCTAAATCTTATTCTTATCGTCCGCAACAAGCTATTGAAGGATTAAATCCTGGTGAAAAACCAAATATTTTACTTCAAGGACATTATCACAAGAGCTATTATATGTTCTATCGAAATGTGCATTCATTACTAGTTCCTTGTCTTGTCAATCAATCGCAATTCATGAAAAAAATGAATCTACAAAATGTAGTAGGGGCTTATTTTGTGAAAATCTTCTCTGATGAAAAGGGTAATATTCATTACTTTCAACCCGAGGAGCACTTGTTCTCGTCTAAAGATATAATTGAGAATGACTACAAAAAATGTAAGAAACTTGATATTAGAAAAAATAAAAAAGACTAAAAAAAGGTAAAAATTTTTACCTTTTTCTTTTTTAATAAATCATCGTATGTAAGATGCGTTCCGTATTTTTAAAATTTAGTTTAGCTACTTCTCGTAACTTATCATCACCATATTTTTCAACGACTTCCTCACCAATTTGATCAACTTGCGGACCAGCTCCTTTAGGAAGTGGTATGTGAAGACTATCACTCAATTTATCAAACTCTTTTAAAAATATATAGCGACTAATTACCGAAGCACAGGCCACAGCTAAATTTTTATCTTCAGCTTTCGTCATAAAAGTAATGCCTTTTTGTATATTAGGTGTTTCTTTAATATAGTCATAGTATCTTTGTTCTCTAGCAAATTCATCAACGATGATGTAGTCATAAACTAAATCTTTCTCTTCATGAACCATCTGCCATAAAACTTTATTGTGCATAATAGCCTTTAATTTATTGATATTAAAACCAACACCATATTTTTCATTGTATTCACTGTTATTTAAAATGATACTTTTATATTTGATTTTTTTCACTACTTGTGGAGCTATTTTTAAAATCTTCTCATCATCTAATTTTTTAGAATCTTTGATACCAAGTTCCTCTAAAAAAGGAATATCATCTTTAGTGACATAGGCACTGGTTACAACGATTGGTCCAAAATAATCACCAGTTCCAACTTCATCAGACCCGATAGAGGAGCAGTAGTAGTATTTTTTATCATCTTCCGTAACTTCTTTAGCGCTAACATTTTGACCATCTATCTCTTTCCACATAGTCGCATCAACATCAGCACTCGTTCCTTGAAACATAACTTTCCCAGAAGTGTACATCGTTATGACCGTGTCTTCTTCTTCCGCTTGAAAAACGACATAAGGAATCTCTTTATCTCTTTTTTTACTCGCATAATATTTAATCATTTTTTCTTTGGTTTTATCACTAACCTTAATAACAACGTTCATAGTAACACCTCACAACTATAATTATAACATCTATTAGAAAAAAATCCTATAAGTCTCAAAGACTAACGAAAAAGTTTCTATATTATATCGAAATAAACTATAAAAAGCAAATAAAAAAAATAAATAAATTATTGAAATTCTTAAAAATATGTGTTACTATTAAAAAGTCATGGACCCTTAGCTCAGTTGGTTAGAGCATCCGGCTCATAACCGGACGGTCATAGGTTCGAGTCCTATAGGGTCCACCACTCGCGGGTATGGCGGAATTGGCAGACGCACTAGACTTAGGATCTAGCGCCGCAAGGCTTGCAGGTTCAACTCCTGTTACCCGCACCAGATTGATACTAAACTCGGACTTCCGAGTAGAAATAGAGAACGTACTTGATAAAAGTGCGTTTTTATGTTATTATGTATTTGTCAAGGAAACTTGCA
>CANROW010000017.1 GCA_947632345.1 uncultured Bacilli bacterium
CTGATAATGACTCCTTTTTATTAACTAAAAATAGTATTAGTGATTTTTACTCACCAACACTATTTATTATAGAACCAGAACTTCTAGTATCTTATTTTGTTTTAGTGTGCAATATTCTAAAAGTATTGACGATTGTTATCAATGTTACTCCGACATCTGCAAAAACAGCATTAATAATATTACTATATCCTAAAGCGGCAGTTAAGAGAACAATCAATTTTATGATGAGAACAAAAGAGATGTTTTGCCAAACAATTTTCTTAGTAATATGAGAAATATCGATTGCCTTATTAATCTTCGATAAGTCATCATTCATAATGACTATATCGCTTGCTTCAATTGAGGCGTCACTGCCAATTCCTCCCATTGAAACACCTAGATCACTCACTAGTAGGGCTGGAGCATCATTTACTCCATCTCCGACGAACATAACACTAACTTTTTCTTTTTTGGCCTCTTTTAAATAGAGTACTTTATCTTGGGGTAACAATTCAGCACTATATCTGTTAATGCCAACTTTTTTACATACATTTTTGACGATGTCTTCATTGTCGCCAGATAACATTACTAAATCTTTAATACCACGTTTTTTCAATTCGGAAATAGTCTTTTTACTAGTCGGTTTAATACGATCACTAATTAAAATATAACCTAAATAATTACCATTGCGACTGACGTAAACAACCGTGCCAATATCTGTTGTTTTAGATAATTCAACTTTGTTTTGATGAAGAAGATTATAATTACCGACAATATATTTATCTTGATCAATCGTGACCGTTATTCCGCCATCAACAGCTTTATAATTTTTAACTTTTGTCGTATCTAATTCTTTACCATAACGTTCTTTGATTGATAGAGCGATAGGGTGAGCGCTGTGACATTCGCAGAGGGCCGTAATTGCTAACAAATCTTTCGCACTAATACCATTTCCTTTAACTTTGACAACTTCGAATACTCCTTCGGTAATTGTTCCCGTTTTATCAAAAATGATTTCATCGACTGCGAGTAATTTATCAAGACTATTGCTGTTTTTAACGAGAACACCATTTTTACTACAAATCCCAATTCCTGAAAAATATGCTAGAGGAATAGATAGTACTAAAGCACAAGGACAAGAAGTAACTAGGAATACTAGACTTCGATATCCCCACGTTGCATAATCATTAGTTATGAAGCCAGGTATTAAAAATATTCCTAAAGCCATAAAGACCACGACTGGTGTATAAATTTTGGCAAATTTTGTAATGAAACGCTCAGTATGCGATTTCTCTTGATCAGAGTTCTCAATTAAATTTAAAATTTTGCTGACAGTTGATTCTTTAAAGAGTGAACTTACTCTGATTTCTAAAACACCACTCATATTTACGGTACCGCTGATGACACGGCTCCCTTCTTTGACCAATGATGGTTTACTTTCGCCTGTGATGCTTGAAGTATCAATAGAAGCTTCGCCTTTGAGTACAACTCCATCGAGTGGTATTTTTTCTCCCGGTTTAACAATGATGATGTCATCTACTTTAACTTTACTAGGGTTGACACTTTTTTCTTGTCCATCAACCAAGAGAGTAGCACTATCACTTCGCAAATTCATCAACTTGATGATATCTTCACGACTCTTATCAACAGCTTTATCATTGATCAATTCTCCTATTTGGTAAAAAAGCATAACCGCTAATCCCTCATTATATTGTTCAATGATAAAAGCTCCTAAAGTAGCAATCAACATTAAAAATTTTTCATCAAATATTTCGCCTTTAAGAATGTTTGAAGCAACTTCCACAATGAGGTCAAAACTGACTATTATATATGCTAGAAAGATTAATATTAAACCATATTCATCAATACAAAAACTTAATACAAATAGAATGCTGGCGATAATTATTTTAATTAATTCACCATTTTTTAAAAGATTATTTTTCATTTATATGTTCAACTCCAATCTCAATAATTTTTTGAATGTGATCATCTTTTAAAGAATAAAAGACACTTTTTCCTATTTTTTTGGCTTTAACTAACTTCAAATCACGTAAGACTTTTAATTGATGGGAAATAGAGGAGTGAGTCATTCCTAAAATTTCACTAATATCACAAACACATAATTCTGAAATCAGTAAAGCATTTAGAATCTTTAAACGGGTTTCATCACTAAAAACTTTATATAGATTCGAGACTTCAAAAATAGTATCTTCATTTAAAAGTTTTTTTTTGGTATCAATAATTTTTTCTTCATGAATAATTTCTTCTTCACAATCTTCGTATTCCATTTTTCTCCCTCTTTCAAATATATGAACAACTATTCATATATATAATAACAAAAGTTTCCGATATTGTAAATATAAAAGCTAAAACTTTGATATAATTAATTTGGTGATACTATGACAAGATATGTTGAAAAAAAATATCAGTTGACCAGTAATAAAATAAAAAAGAGTGTAAAGATAATGTTAATTAGCGATTTACACATAAGTCGTAAGACGAAAAAAGCAAAGATTAATAAAATTATTGATGTCGCCAATAAAGAAAAGTGTCAATACATATGTATTTCTGGTGATTTAGTTGATGGAGTAAATACTTTTGATGATGAACACGCAAAGCAGCTAATATTTGATTTCGTCAAAGAATTGTGTAAAATATCCAAAGTTATTATTTCAATCGGAAATCATGATGTTGCCAGAGTTATCAACAATAAATTTCATAATAAATTAGTTAACGAAGCATTACCATCTTTTTTTAATGAGTTACGGAGTGTTAACAATGTTAAAGTGTTAGACAATGAAATGTATTGTGATGGAAAAGTAAATTTTATTGGATTTACGCCTAGTTATAATAGTTATTTGGAACTAGAGAATAGTCTTGATCTTTTTTTGAATGATATGAATTCTTTTTATTTTAAACTTAGTCCAAATAAGTACAACATTTTATTGTGTCATTCTCCTATGTATCCCTTCGATGATAAGATATTGAATAATGCCCAAATGATGGATGATATTGATTTAGTATTATCTGGTCATATGCATAACGGAATGGTACCGCCTATTATTGATAGGGCTTGGAAAGGAAATAGAGGACTTGTCACACCTTATAAACAATTATTACCAAAAGATGTACCGACTAGAGGAATTAAAGAAAAAAGGGGTAAACACTTAATCGTCAGTGGTGGTATAACGAAGTTATCTGCTTCGTCACCAACTTATTTGCGCCCATTTAATCATCTCTTTCCTATGAATATTGAAATAATTACCATAAATAATAGTTGAAAAGCCCAATTTTAAATGCTAGAATAATTTTGAATAGGAGTAATAGAGTTTATATGAGTAGTCAAGAGAGTAATTTAAAGTTAATTTTAATGCCAAATATTGTTAAATTTGGAACACTTGTCGACGAGAATTTGAAAGTGATTAGGAATGAAGAAAACTCTAATATAGCAGGGGTTAGATTAGATCGCTTTTCAAATGCTGAAGGAAAAGGAACACTAATTGATTCAATCCGTGGAAAAGATGTTTTTATCTTAGCGGATGTTGGTAATTATGGTGAAGAATCCGCTTATGAATCACGGGGAAAGATATACATTAAGAGTCCAGATGATCATTATCAAGATATCAAAAGAGTTATTTCAGCAATGAATGGTAAAGAGAACAGTTTACACGTTGTCATGCCCCTTTTGTATCAGTCACGGCAAGATCGTCGTAAAGGATGTGAATCGTTGGATTGCGCTAATGCTTTAAGAGAGTTGGAAGAGCATGGAGTTGATGGCATAATTACTTTTGATGTTCATAATCCAGGTGTTGAAAATGCATTAAAAAATTGTTCTTTTGATAACTTATATCCCACTTATTCGATATTGAGCCGTTTTGTGGATGAGGCGGACTATAATCCTAATAATTTAATGATTGTCGCACCAGACACTGGAGCTATGGATCGAGCTATCTATTATGCTAACGCTCTAGCTGTTGATATTGGTGCTTTTTATAAGCGAAGAGATTTCTCACGCGTTGTAAATGGTAAAAACCCAATTGTTGAGCATCGTTTTTTAGGCGATGATGTCCGGGGTAAAGATTTAATCATTACTGATGACATGATTGCGAGTGGAGCTTCTATTTTAGAGGTAGCTAGTGATATGAAGAGCCGTGGCGCTAATAAGATTTATTTGATAGCGACATTTGCTTTATTCACCGAGGGAGAGAAGAGTATTAAAGCTTTTGATGAAGCCTTTCAAAATGGTAATTTCTGTAAATTATATACGACTAATGTCACCTATGTACCAGAAGATGTCAAAAGAAGAGATTGGTTTGAGGAAGTAGATTGTTCAAAGTATTTAGCTAGAATTATCAATGCTATTTATGAAAGAGAATCAATTAGAGGATTCCTTGATGGTCGAACCAAAATAGTAGAAAAAATGAAATCATTAGGAAAATATCCAACCGACAAAAAAACTATCTAGTTAGATAGTTCTTTTTATTTCTTACCAATTCCCATTTTTTTGTAGTCATCATATAATTCTTTAAATCTTTGGAAGTGAACAATTTCTCTTTGTCTTAACCATAGTAGAACACCAGTTACATCAGGATCATCACTCAAGTCAATTAAGTGTTCGTAGACAGCTCGAGCTTTTTCTTCAGCAGCCATATCTTCACTCAAGTTGGCAATAGGATCACCAGTGGCAGCGAAATAAGCAGCGGTGTATGGAACGCCATTAGAATTGGCAGCATATAAATCTTTACCATTTTCTGTGTAGTTAGTGTCAAATCCATATTGTTTGATTTCCTCGATTGTAGCGTCTTTAGTTAGCTGATAGACCAAAGTTGAAATCATTTCGACATGGGCTAGTTCTTCCGTTCCAATATCCGTAAGAAGAGCTTTTCCACGTTCATCAGGCATTCCATATCTTTGATCAAGATATCTTAAAGCGGCATTAAGTTCGCCAGCATATCCGCCATATTGTGAAAGAATGCATTTAGCTAAACGAAGATTCTTTCTTTTTATATTAATTGGATATTGTAATTTCTTTTGGTATGCCCACATTAGTTATCACTCCTTTCCCAAGGCCAAGGTTGATTATCCCATTGCCAAGGAGTAGTATTTAAACTATCACTATAGATGACAACTGGACCATACTTTGCTTGATATTCATCTAATAATTGATTGTATATTTCTCTATTTCGATTAAATTCTGCTATCATAGAGTTATTATTAGGATAATTGTCTAGGTATAGATGAATGTCATGCATAGCGAATTGGACTTGATCTAAGTCAAGAAGGTATTGTTCCTTTTCATTTTTAGGATTTATCATTGCTGGTTGATAATTTTTATATTGATCATATAAAGAATTAAACATATTACCACGGATAAATCCTGTATATAGACCTGCTAAATCATTGTTATTATTACCAATATTTATCATTTGTCTATCATTATAATAATTATTCATTTAATCACATCCTAAAGTAAGTTATGACATTTGCGCAATTTGATATAGACTAATGACCAATTTTTGTGAAAAGACTTGATTTTTCCTAATATTTATAATAGAATAAAGAAGTCTCATTAGAGATGGCGGTATTGGTGAAGTGGTTAACACGCCGGATTGTGGCTCCGGTATGCAAGGGTTCGATCCCCTTATCCCGCCCCATATGAATTTTACGCACACTTTTGTGCGAAAGATAAGTAAAAGTTCGTAATACTTGATATTATGGACTTTTTCTTTTGTATAGATATTATTTATAAAAATTAATTTGTTCATAAAAATTTTAGGAATACAAATTAAAGTTTAAACTTTTAGTCTTTCAATCTCTAAATTTATCTTATTATATATATCTGCTTAAAATAAAACTTAATTTATGATAAAATATTTGACAAAAGAATTATATTTTGAATTGGCCAATCGCGGCTGACTAATTATGGAAGGAGGACTAAAATGTTAGAGAAAAATAATGCTGAAATAATTAAAGAAATCAAAGATATTATTTTGAGTAGTAGACAAAAAGTAGCTTATGAAGTAAATAATACTATGTTATATGCATATTGGAATGTTGGAAGAATTATTGTTGAAAATGAACAAAACGGCAATATTAAAGCAGAATATGGAAAACAAATTATGAAAGAACTTTCTAAAGAATTAAGAAAAATTTTAGGATCAGGATTTTCTGTCAGCAATCTGTTTAATATGCGTAAACTTTATATAACCTATCCAAAATTCCAGACAGTGTCTGGAAAATTGAGTTGGTCTCATTATTGTGAATTATTAAGTATTGAAAATGTTGATGAACGAAACTTTTACGAAAAGGAATGTTTAAATTCTAACTGGAGTGTACGAGAATTAAAAAGGCAATTAGAGACATCTTTATTTGAAAGATTATTGCTTTCTTAAGGAAAAAATAATAAGAAAAAAGTTTATGAATTATCAAAAGTTGGACAAACACTTAATACGCCTGAAGATGTATTGAAAGAACCTTATGTGTTTGAATTTTTAGGGGTTAAAGAAAATAAGCCCATTTTAGAAAAAGATTTAGAACAAAAGTTAGTAAAGCATATTGAAGAATTTTTACTTGAATTAGGAAAAGGTTTTATGTTTGTTGGGACACAACAAAGAGTGACTTTAGGAAATACTCATTATTATGTTGATATGGTTTTTTATAATAAAATATTGAAATGTTATGTTCTAATTGATTTAAAAATTGGACAAATGAAAGCTGAATATGCTGGACAAATGAATATGTATCTAAATTACTATAATGAAGAAATAAATGATAAAGACGATAATAAACCTATAGGAATAATTCTTTGTAAAAGTAAAAAGGATATCGCAATTGATTATGCTTTAGGTGGACTTTCAAACAATGTTTTTGCTTCTACTTATACTTATTATATTCCTAAAAAAGAAGAGTTAATTAATGAAGTTGAAAAAGTGCTAAATGAAAATAAGTAAGGAGATTAACAATATGATAGAAATAAATATGATTAATAAGAAAATATTTAGTGCTAATCAAGAAAATATAATTTATTTATTAAAGGAAAATTTTAATAATGAGATATTAGATAAATTATATTTTGTCCCTAAAAAAATAAACCAAAATATCGTTGATACAAAGCTAAATAATAAAGCCTATATTAGAAAAGTTTTAAATACAATAAATTATTTCGGTGATAAAAATATAGAAAAAATGATTATGAATAAAATAGAAGGATTCGAAGAAAAAACTTCTTATAAAATAAATGATGGTAAAATATATGTAATAGTTGGATTGGATACGACGACTATTTATACAACTAAACTAGGCGACGAAGATGTAATAGTTTTGCTTCTGGAATCTACTAATGGAATTGAAGATAATTTAGATATTTTATTAGCACATGAATATACACACTTTATTAGAAAACAAATATTTAAACGAAATCTATTTGAAAATTCTATAGGAGAGAGGTTTGTTACAGAAGGAATTGCTTGTAATTATTCAAGAGAAATTGTTCCCAACAAAGATGATTATGAATATTGTATAGTTGGTGAAACTATAGTAAACTGGGTTAAAAATAATATGGATAAAGTTGAAACTCATATGATTGGAAAAGTATCAACAAATGAATTGATGAGTGACTACTTTTATATGTTTGCAGATGCTACAAAAACTGGTATTCCTGCAAGAACTGGTTATGTCTATGGTTATCTTAAAGTAAAAGAATATTTAGAAAAGAATAGACTAAAAGTTAAGGATATAATTAGTTTGGATTGGAAAGAAATATTATAATTTTAAAATACTATGAGCAAGAGATTGCTCTTTTTAATTGTCTAAATTTAGAAAGGGGGTTAATTATTTCTTTGTAATTGCAATGGATGATATAAGAAATATCAAAGTAAATAGCAAATAGAGCAAAAAGATTAGCTCTAAATCCTAATTTTAATTGATGGAATTAATTTAATAATACATATGAAAAGAATTAAGCAATAATAATTTGTTTTCATACAACTTGGATGTAAAACGCATTTCTCATTGCTATATAAAAATGACATACCATTATGGTATGTTTTTATTGTTTAGTAAATTTTCAATCTTAAGAATGATTTTTTGATAGTTGGTGTTTTTACTTAATTCTTCAACTTCCACCCACTTATAGGTTGAAGATTCGCTTTCATCAATTTTGACGTCCGTGATTTTATTGATTGTAAATAGATAACGAAAATCATAATGGTAATGTTCTGGTAAATTTAATCTATGATTGTATTCAATAAAATGGGTATCAATGTCAAATGGTATCAATGGATTATCAGTGACTAATATTTGTTTTAAATCCGTTAGTCCTGTTTCTTCATATATTTCTCTTTTAGCTGTATCAAGAGTCGTTTTATCATCTTTATCAATATGACCACCTGGATATAAATACATATTTAAATCCTTATGGTGTAATAATAGAAATTTTTGTTCTTTTAAAGCGTAGACAAATCCTCCAACGACAATATGACCATCGAAGTTATTCCAATCAGTAATACTTTCAGATGGCGATAATAATAAAAATTCTTTTAATTTTTGTTGAAGATTTAATTCGTTTGGATAATATTTTAAGTATTCGTCCAAGATATTTAATAATGTTTCTTTCATATTTTTACCTCAATGTCATTTTATCATATTTAATTATTCTTTTGTAGTGAGGTTATAGATAAATGCCTATAAATGTGGTATATTTATTTTGTAAATTATTAGGAGGAAAATATGAAAAAAATTATTTTTTCTATTATTTTTATCATAGTTGTTATCATAGGACTATTTATCGGTTATAGATTTATGGATAAAACACCAACAGATTCTAAAGAAGACAAACAAGATGTTGAAAAGAAAAATACAATTGCTGATAAAGTCAATTATCAAATGGAACACCTATCTTTAGATGAGAAGATTGGACAGATGCTCATTGTTTACTACAATGGTACGGAAATGGATGATTACCTAAGGGAAGTTTTACAAAAAAATAAACCAGGTGGGTTCATTTTATTTAGTAATAATATTACCAGTTATGATAAAACATTAAAGTTCATTAATGATATTCAAAGTACAGCTGAAATACCAATGTTTATGTCGGTTGATCAAGAAGGTGGGATTGTTCAGCGTTTTAAAAAATTAGATGATGTAAATTTTACCGCTATTCCCCCAATGCTTGAATTGGGTAAGACCAAAGATAGTGATTTAGCCTATGATGTTGGTAAAGTCATAGCAGAAGAATTGCGTGTTTTTGGAGTCAATGTCGATTTTGCTCCTGTTATTGATGTCCTTGCCAGTGAAAATAGTAGCTTTATAGGAAATCGTAGTTTTGGTACTGATAAAGACCTAGTTGCTAAAATGGGAACATCGTTAGCGAAAGGATTAAGTGATAATGGAGTAATTCCGGTTTATAAACATTTTCCAGGTCATGGTAGCACAGTTACAGATTCCCACTATGATTTACCAGTTATTACTAAAACCAAAGAGGAATTGTTACAATCGGATTTATATCCTTTTAAAGAAGCTATTGATAGTGGTGCCAAGATTATTATGATCGGTCACTTAGCTGTTCCTAGTATCGCAGGTGATGATACGCCAGCATCTCTTTCTAAAGAAATTATAACTGATTTGTTAAAGAAAGAAATGGGGTATGATGGTTTGGTAGTAACAGATGCCTTGAATATGGGAGCTTTGACTAATAATTATCAAGAACGTGAAATATATGAAATGGCCATTAATGCAGGAGTAGATTTACTATTAATGCCAAAAAGTTCAACCAGTGCCCTTCAGTTGATTAAAGAGAGCATTGTTCGTGGTACGATTACAGAAGAACAAATAAATAATTCTGTACGCAAAATTTTAACTTTAAAGTATGAACTACTTCAAGAAGACAATAAATTAAATAAAGATATTTTAGCTTCAGATGAACATCAACAAATCATTCAAAAAATTAATGGATAGAGAAAAAAATAATTCGCATTTAACTATTTGAAAAAATAACATTGTCAAAATAAGATTTTATGGTAAAATAAGGTAAATTTGTGATTGTTTATTTTAATGGTATGTTTTATACTATGAATTGGAGTAGTGATGGTATGAAAAAAAGAGGTTTTTCTAGTGAAGTTTTATGCTTGTTTTTTATTGTTACGATAGTTATCTTATTCGGAAAAATATTAATGGATGTAAAAAGTGCTTTTGAACCAGCCCTCAAAGATTTATCTAATAATGTAAGAGTTGATACGCGAATATATAGTCATCGTGTTAATGAGCGAATAGAATATTTAAAAGATATTATGATTATTCGTGATACTGATGATTTAAAATTTTATAATGATTTATTTAAAAAGGTTAAGTTAAATGATGATACTTTGATTAATAAATTGAAGAATTATAACGATGATTATTTTAAAACTCATTCTCTTGTCATTTTAAGTTTAGTAAATGATGATAATGTAATTTCGATGAGAAGTAATAGCATTTATAAAAATGATGATGGCATAGTAATAGAATTGACTAAAAAGTATAAGAATTCAGCTCCTACTAAAAAGTATTATACCTGGTTTGCTGTTGTTGAAATAGCTGACGTAGATAGTCCAATAAGTTTAAAAATAATTAATAGTTAGAAAAAGGTTAGCAATAATCTTTTTTCTTAATTAAAGGATTGATAATATGATAAAAATATGTTTTGTGTGTCTAGGAAATATTTGTCGTTCGCCAATGGCCGAATTTATTATGAAAGATTTAATTAATGATAAAGAAATGAGTGATAAATTTCTTGTTGAATCAAAAGCTACCAGCAATGAAGAGATTGGTAATTCGATTTATCCACTAGCAAAAGAAAAGTTAGTGGAGAATAATATCAAATTTGATGTCAATAAAAAAGCCAGTCAATTAACAAACGAAGATTATGATAGATATGATTATATTATTGGAATGGAGGATTCCAATGTCACTTCAATTAAGAAAATTGTCAATGATGTAGATAATAAAGTTTATCGCCTTTTGGATTTTTCAAATGATCCAAGAGATATCTCTGATCCATGGTATACACGTGATTTTGAAACAGCTTATCGTGATATTGCAGAAGGTTGTAATTCTTTATTGGAATTCATTTTAAAAAATAATTAGAAGGAAAAATTATGATAGAAAAATTGATGAATAAAGAATATATAATTGTTGAAATAATTCCAACTAGACGCGATCCTAAACAAGGTGAAATTGCTCAATTGTCAGCTTTGAAGTTAAAAGGATTAACCCTAATTGATCGTTTCGATTATCGTTTGAATGAAGATTTAATTGATAATATTTATATAAAAGATATGATTAATTATGATAAAGATAAGTTTATATATAAGAAATCTTCTGATGAAATTGTGGAAGATTTTAAGAAATTTATCAAAAAAAATTTATTATTAATCATTGATAATGATTATACTGAGGCTTATTTAAGTATTTATAAGAATAAGAAAGAATCCATTTTTAAATATTTAAACACTTGTTTTTATGATGATGTTTTTAATGAATTAATCGAAAAATATCATTTAGAAAAATCTAATTACATTGTTGATTTACTTTATGAATCACTTATTTATGAATCTAATAATAGTAAATAAAAGTGTCAATTATCTTAAATATTAATCCCAAAAAATATTTTTGTGTTAAAATTAGATTATGAGAGTACAAGGAGGTTCCTATGAAATCAATTATTGTTGCGGATGATTCTAGTATTATTGTCAATATCGTTAGAAAAGCTTTTGAAGGGGAATATAATATTTTGAGTGCAACTAATGGTGCGGAAGCTATTCAATTGTTGAAAAGTAATAATTTAGATGAAATAGTTGGAATGTTATTAGATATAAATATGCCAGGAGTAGATGGGTTCGCAGTACTTGATTATTTAAAGTACAATAACCTATTTAATAAAATACCTGTTTCAATTATTACTGGTGATGACGATATGGATGTCTTTAGTAAGGCTTTTGAATATCCTATTATTGATATGTTGAAAAAACCATTTAGCATTGATAACGTCAAAAGAATAGTAGATAAAACTATTAGTATAAATGATATTAATAGTAGTAATAATTAAATGGTGGATAATTATACCAATTATATGTAGTAGAAAGGTTGTTAATCTTTCTCTTTTTGATTGAAAAAGTTTTTCTTTACGCGCTTTTATCTTTAAATAATTTATGCTATACTAGATTAGAATAGAGGTGGATGACTATGGATAGTAGTGTTTATGCTAATTATATTGAAAAAATAATTCCAACAACTTATAGTAATATTTATATAGTTGATATTTTAAGTGATTTAATACAAGAATATCGATTTACGGATGGTCATTTTGTTTGTAATGCGACAAAACCATTTACAACCTTTTATAGTGAATTAGAAAAAATGCTTCATCATGATGATTTAAAGGGATATATTGATAATATTACAGCTAATAATTTAATTGGAAAAGATTATGTCAGATATGAATATCGACAACTTGATAATAAGGGAGAATATAGTTGGTTTAGTAATATTTCTAAATTAATTGAACTGGATAATAAAAGAGTTGTTTTGGTTCTTGTAGAAAACATCAATAACAACATTAAAGAGAGTGGAGATCCAACTCTCGATGTCCCAACTCTTCAAGCTAAACAAAATCTTATTTTTGAAGCTGTGTCAAGTGCCATTATCAGTTTGAATAATATTATAAATATTAGTTATGCTAATGAAAATCCAGAAGTTAAAAGTGTTACTCAATATGTTGATAATGTCATTTCAGAATTGACGAATACTTTTCCTGAATTAAATAAATCTTTAACTGCTAATTTGATAACAACTACTAATCAAGGAAAGACAAAGACTATTGTCATTGTTGATGATGACAAAATGACTTGTAATTTGCTTCAAAAGACTTTTGAGGATACATACAAGATTGTCGTGGCTAATGATGGTCAGGAAGCTATTAACATTTTGAGTGATAATACGGATTTGAATACGCTTCAAAAGAAAGATAAAATAGTTGGTGTATTTCTCGATTTAAATATGCCAGTAGTGGATGGTTTTGGTGTTCTAGATTATATGAGTTCCAAAAATTTATTATCGCGAATCCCTGTCATAGTCATTAGTGGTGATTATGATCAAGCTACTAAGGATCGTGCTTACAGCTATCCAATTGCTGATGTCCTTGAAAAACCATTCAATATTCAAATTGTTAAACATCGTATTAGGACATTTATAAAATTGTATAAATCAAATAACTCATTAAATGAGATTGTCCTTAATCAACATCAGGAGATAAAAAATATTTTACGTACTTTGGTCAAATCATATTTATATGATAATGCTGATGACATAAATAAGATAGCTAGCTATACAGCTGTTTTAGCTAGACAATTATCCAATGATTATGATGAATACAATTTTGATAATGATGCTATCAATAGATTGATTAATGCTACTAAGTATTATCATATTGGTCTATATACTTTACCACATGAAATGTTGAAAAAAGAAGAATTTAATGATGATGAGAAAAAGATCATTCAAAGTCATCCTATTATTGGATTATCTATTTTTGATACAGTTCTATATGATAATACCGATCGTATTTTTAATCACTATGCTAAAGATATAATTGAATATCACGAAGAAAAATTTGATGGTAGTGGTTATCCTTTAGGTATTGCTGGTGATAACATTCCTATTGTTGCCCAAATCGTTGCGGTAGCAATTGACTACAACAAATTATCAAAAAAATATGATGAAGAAAAAGTTATTGAAGAATTGAGTCAGAAATCTGGTACAGATTTCAATCCTATTATTATCGAGAGTTTAAAGAAAAATCGTGATAAATTTAAAGAAATAAGGGATAAAAAATAGGTTTATGAGGAACAAGACATTTGTTCCTTTTTTTGTTATAATATCTGTAATGGTGGTTTAGATGAAAATAAAGGATTTAAATAAAAAATATGATGCATTACAAAAGACGTATGGTGACGGCAATTTAGCTTCTATTTATAATGGCGGATGTGAAAATAATCCTGACTATTGTTTTATTTTTATGAATCCAACGGGGCGTAATATTGCTTCAGAAAAGAGTTGGAAAGGAAGACGTTCACCATGGTTAGGAACGAAAAATATATGGAAATTATTTTATGAGTTAAATTTATTAGATGAAGATATTTATAAAGAAATTCAAAAGCGAAAAGCTCAAGAATGGGATGAAGTCTTTGCCGATTTAGTATATGAGAATGTCGAAAGAAAGAGATATTTCATAACGAATTTAGGAAAATGTACACAAGTTGATGCACGAGGGTTACCAGATAGTGTCTATCGAGAATACTTGGATTTATTATTTGAGGAAATTGATATAATAAAGCCAAAAAAGATTATTGTTTTTGGAAACCAAGTGAGTAGTATTTTTTTAAAACAAAAAATATCTGTGTCACAGTGCCGTAAGAAAAGTTATGGTATAACCATTAATAAAAAAGAATATGATGTCTATCCGGTCTATTATCCTGTTGGCAATGGAATGCGCAATATGGATAAAGTGATAGAAGATCTAAAGTATATTTTGCATTAGAGGAGTGATGAAATGATTTTAGTAAGTGCGTGTTTATGTGGTGTCAATTGTAAGTATAATGGGAAAAATAATCTTGATGAAAAAATATTAGAATTGGTGAAGAATGGTGAAGCTATTTTGGTTTGCCCTGAACAATTGGGTGGTTTACCTACTCCTCGTGAACCATCAGAAGTAAAAATAATTAATGATGAAATTCACGTCATTACTAGAGATGGAAATGATGTAACCGAACAATTTAATAAGGGTGCGAAAGAGGTATTGAGACTCGCTAAAGAATTGCAAATAAAAAAAGCTATTTTGAAAAAGAGAAGTCCTTCATGTGGATTAAATGAGATCTATGATGGATCATTTTCAAATAATCTTACCGCAGGAAATGGTATTACAGCAAGTTTGTTGATGAAAAATAATATAGATGTAGAAAATGTTTAGGCATGTTATAATGAGGATGGGTGAAGTTATGGAAACGAACAAAGAAGTTAGAAATGATGAATTAAAAACAGCGATGATTACGTTGAATTTACAAGATGATAAGCAAAGTGAAGATGAATTTATTAATGAATTGCGAAAGGCATATTTATTAGTCCCAGCTATCAATGAACAAAAAAAGGACAATATGATGGTATTTATGCTTTTGACTAATCAAACTGGTGACCACTATTTTCAATGTTATACAGATATGGATGAATATAATAAATGGGGTGATGCTCAAGAATCACAAAGTTTTGTTTTAACTTTTGATGAATTTGCTAATATCATTTTGTCTTGTGAAGATGACATTAAGGGCTTGGTTATCAACCCATTTACAGAAAATATTGTTTTAAATATTTCGGCTTTGACAAATATTTTTCGAATGGGAAAAGTCTATATCGATGAAGTCAGTTCTTGTCCTAAAAAAATTCGTGACAAAATAGAAAAAATCTTAAAGAAGAAAGAACTAGTAGACCACGCGTATTTAATGAATATGAAAAATGATAATGTACCTGGTTATTTGTTAATAATAGATTCTAAAGTTCAAAATAAAAAGAAATTATTATCAGAGATTGGTAATGAGATAAAGAAAAGTTTTGATGAGATTAATATTGATATATTATCATCTACTGATGAAATTGCTAAAGACGTCATTAAAGGTAAAAAACCATTCTATAATAAAATAAAATGATAATCCCAAAAGGAGTACGTATATGGTTAGTGATAAAACAATATTAAAAAGATCAATAAATATGATTAATAAAACAAAAAATATTGATGCTGATGAGAAAAAGCAACGAATAGAAGTAGTTAAAACAATCTTAACAGAAAAAGATATTGAAAAGCGCTACTCCAAATTATACGATATGATTTGTGATTATTTAGATCATGAATTTATTGATAAAAATGTTTGTGGATTTAAAGATGATTTATGTTCAAAGCGAAGACATATGATTGAAAAAGGCATTAAAAAGGATACTTATATTAATGGCTGTTGTCACGGATATAAAGCTGGTGGAGATTGTGAGCATTTAAAAAATGGTCGATGTTCAATTAAAAATATTGCTTGTAAAACCTTTACTTGTCCTTATTTGCGATTACAAGGGAAAAATTATAGTATTAATAAAATTTATTTTGCTAAATATTTCTTTAATATGCGTCAAAAATTTTATATGGAGAATACATATTTTGTTGATAAAGACGTCGTTTTAAAAGGTATTTTAGAAAGAATGTGATAGTGTGCAAAACATATATAAAAAATGCAACTTATGCCAAAGAAATTGTCTGGTAAATCGCTATCAACAAAAAGGATTATGTGGTGCTACTAATAAATTGAAAATAGCTAGAGCAGCTCTTCATTATTGGGAAGAACCGTGTATATCTGGACTAGAAGGAAGCGGTGCTATTTTCTTTTCAAATTGTAGCTTGAAATGTATTTTTTGTCAAAATAGAAAAATAAGTGCACAAGGTTTTGGAAAAGAGATTACTATAGATAGATTATCTAATATTTGTTTAGAACTACAGAGGAAAAGGGCTAACAATATCAATTTAGTTACCCCAACTCATTACGTTCCAAGTATTGTTAAAGCAATTAAAAAATCGAAAAAGAGAGGATTGCATATTCCAATCGTCTATAATACTAGTTCTTATGAAAATATTAATACTCTTAAAATGTTAGATGGAGTTGTCGATATCTATTTACCAGATTTAAAATACTTTGATAGTAAAATAGGAAAGAGATATTCTCATGTTGACAATTATTTTGAAGTAGCAAAAGAAAATATTGGGGAGATGTATAAACAGGTAGGCAAACCGATATTTAACGATCAAAATATAATGATTAGAGGTATGATTGTTAGAATATTATTATTGCCAGGTCATTTAGAAGATGCTAAGAAAATAATAAAATATTTATATGATACATATCATGATGATATTTATATCAGTATCATGAACCAATACACACCTTTACACGATTTCAAAAAATATCCTAATTTAAACGCTAAAGTAAGTGAAGATGAATATAATGAACTTGTAAATTATGCCTGTGATTTAGGTATTACTAATGCTTTTATCCAAGAGGGAGAAACGCAAAGTGATAGTTTTATACCTGATTTTAATATAGAAGGTGTTTAAGAGAGTTAGAAACTGCTGTTAAGCAGTTTTTTTGTATGAATTAACTATACCTAAAAAAGCATTATTCATATATTAAAATGGAGGAGGGATAAAATGTTTCAAAATGAATGTCAAGGTCATAAGCCATTTCCAAACTGCAATAGTTGTTTCTTGATTGGACCAACGGGACCAGTAGGACCAACCGGGCCAACTGGACCAGCAGCTGCAACAATTGTAGTAGGAACGACAACGACGGGTGCACCAGGGACTGAAGCTAGTGTAATTAATACGGGAACTAGTAGTAATGCCATATTTAATTTCACAATACCAGCAGGTGCTACGGGGTCAACCGGAGCAACAGGTGCAACTGGTGGAGTAGGACCAACTGAGCCATACACAAGTGTAAAATATAAGGAAAATGCTGGAAATAAAGGGAAAGAGACACATTTGAATATATAAATTTTTTTCGTAAGATACATTATTCCTTTCAATAGTCTACATCATTATAGCGGTATTCTATAGCACAACTTGTAAATTGTAACAATATGGAAAAAATATTAAAAAACAAAAAAATAAAGAAAGTATGTTATAATAGTAGTTACTTAATTAAAGGATTACTTGTTAAGATTTAAAGTTGATATAAAAAATTAAGAAAAAAGCAAAAAAAATTCAGGAGGTATTATGAAAAAAAATATTAGAATTAATGATGATTTAAATGTTGAGGAAATAAAAAAACGAGATAGAACTATAACATCTATTTATGAAAATGGTCAAAGAAAAATTTTAACTGATATTGAAACTGGTGATTATTTTTGGAGTGAAATTGTTTTTGATGAAAATTACCTTGTAGTATATTCAAGGGGATGTATGGGAAATCAAATTCCACTTAACATTGAAGCTGCTTATGATATAAAGGAAAAAAGAATGGTGGACTTAACCAATAAAAAAATTAAAGAGCTATTAGAGGGGATGCTTATAAGTAAAATCGGTTTTAGCATAGCTAATATTTTATCTTTTATTAATAAAGTAGATTTAAAAATTTTAGCCGAAGAAAAATATGATTTAAAAAAAATATTAACTTCTGGTAATAGCACAATCAGTGACGAAGAAGTAGTAGAATATATATTAGAGGCATATCCAATATTAAAAAATTATAAAGATTTAAAATCACCACTTACTGTTGTAGATTATAATAGGATACAAAAAGAAATTGGTCAGGAATTTTTTTGGCTCCATTTAATACCACAAAGTCTTAAATTTATTGAACAACCTTATTTAGAAGATATAAACGAAAATAGCAATTATAGTCAAATGCATATTGGGGAATATGAAAACGGTCAAAAGGTATTAAGAAAAAACAAGAATAATCAATAAATCTTTTAGTCATTATTTAATAAATATTTGAGGAGCTATGCTCTTTTTATCTTTTCAATATAAAAAACTCTGGAAATTATATGAAATACTAAATTAAATAGTTATCATTTTTAGCCATATTTTAGACGCTTTAGCTTCCTATCAAAAATATGCTAAAAAGGTATTTTTACGGCTTATAGATAGCAAAATGTGTTGTTTTAAAAGGCGTCTTACTTTTATCTTATTTTACACTAAGAGACTATAATAATCTATCTATATAGTATTGAAAAATTTTATCTTTTTTCTTTTCTATTATCTATTATATAGGAAAATGAAATTATTCAACTTTAAAACAAGTTCGTTCGTGATGGCTATATATAGATGCAATTTCTGTTTAGATCTATCAGTTCAAGATGCAAAATTAAATTTAATCAAAATCATAACTAAAAGAGATAAGTTAACTAATTGCTTATCTCTTATTTTTTGCTTTTAAACTGAACAAACATAAAACAATAAAAGACAAATTTTTAATAAATCATTGTTCAATTATCAATAAAAAAGTACTTTAAAAGAAATAATATAATCTAATTTACATAAAATGAGATGGAGGAATAACAAGTGAAAATTGAAAATGTTTTTGATGAAAACGGAAAAACTTTACAAGAAATTATGGAACAATTTTTAATCATATATTTCAATGAAACAATTTAAAAATAGTGCAAGTTAATATATATGTATATTAAAATGTGTTTCATTAGATAAAAGGAGCAAAAATGAATAATGATGAAACATATAGAGTTGGTATATATTTAAGACTTTCAAAGGATGAAGCCAAAGATAGAGAAAGTGCAAGTATATCTAATCAAAGAGAATATATTTGGGACTATATAAAGGAAAACGGGCTTACTTATGTTGATGAGTATGTAGATGATGGATTTAGTGGTGGAAACTTTGATAGAGATGACTTTAATCGAATGATTAGAGACATAGAAAATAAACGAATAAATATGGTAATTACTAAAGACTTATCACGTTTAGGTAGGGACCATATTGAAACTGGGTATTATGCTGAAAGGTACTTTCCCGAACGTAGAATAAGATATGTTGCACGTGGAGATAGATATGATAGTCTCGATCCCAATAGTCATAATATCTTAATGAAGTTTGCATACAACGATATGTATATACAAGATATATCACAAAAGATAATTGAAATATTAAATACCAAGAAAAAGAACGGACTTTTTATGGGTGGCATTGCACCTTATGGCTATAAACGTGATATAGCAAACGACAAACACAAGTTAATCATAGATGAAGAAGTTAAAGACAACATCGTTCGTATATTTGAAATGTTTAACAATGGTATAGGCATACAATCTATATGTAATAAATTTACTGATGAGCATATTCTAATACCAAGCATATATCAAAATCAACCACGTGGCAATAGGTCAACTACTTTTGGAATATGGAAATCAAAAACCATAGAAAATATTATAACTAACCCTACTTATATGGGAGATTTAACACAACGTAGAGAAAAGAAAGTTAGTTATAAGTCAAAGAAAAGAATACGTACAAATAAAAGTGAATGGATTATTGCTAAAGGAAAATGTCCCGCTATTGTTGACAAAGAAACTTTTGAGACAGCACAAAATATATATCAAAAAAATAAAAATAGAAGTAAGAAATCACACGAATATCTATTTAGAGGCTTTTTATATTGTAATGAGTGCGGACATACAATAAGCATCAACGAATACAAATGGAAAAACAATGGAAAAGAAGTTGTAAAACATATTTGTAATTGTAATTATTATAAGAAATATACAAGATATAATGTTTGTACTCCACATACACTTGATTATGATGAGTTAGAAAAAGAAGTGTTAAAAGAATTAAAAAAAATGTGTAAAAAATATCTTAAGACAAATAACTTCGAGAACTTACTTAAAAGCAATGATAAGACCTTAAAAATTCAATATAATTTAGAATTAAAGAGATCACGTATTGAAAATGAAATAAAAATGCAAAATGCTTGTATAGATAAAGCATTAAATGACTTCTACAAAGAAAAAATCACAAAAGAAGTATATACAAGACAATATAATTTAATAAATGATACTATAAAACGTTTAATTGATGAAAAAAAAGTGATTGATAGAGAATTAAAACTGCTTAAAGGTAAAGCAATAGGAGACAATAAAAAATATTCAAAGATAATACAAGATTATTTGGAACTTAATAAACCGACAAAAAAATTGTTAGCATCTCTTATCGAAAAAATTGAAATTGATGAGAAATTAAACGTTAAAATTTATTATAAAATAAAGCCATTATTATAGTAATGGTATTTATTAAAACCTACTACTTACACTTTTGTATGCTCCAACAGGACCAACAGGACCAACAGGGCCAACGGGAGCTACTGGGGCAACAGGTGAAGTAGGACCAACAGGACCAACGGGAGCAACTGGGGCAACAGGTGAAGTAGGACCAACAGGACCAACTGGAGCTACTGGAGCAACAGGTGAAGTAGGACCAACAGGACCAACCGGAGCAACTGGTGAAGCAGGACCAGCTGGAACTGACGGTACAGATGGTGTAACCCCAACATTTACAATAGGAACTGTTACAACTGGTGCTCCTGGTAGTGATGCCGAAGTAACAATTACTGGAGGACCAGATTATACATTGAACTTTGTCATACCAGCCGGACCAACTGGACCAGCAGCTGCATAAAATTAGTTCTATTATTACCATAATTTCTTTAAGAATCTATAATTTTATAGATTCTTTTGTTTGTTTAAACTACTCTTTCGCTAATATGATATAATTAGAGAGTAGGGTGATGGTAATGAAGAAGGGTAGAAAAAAGAAGTATAGCTTAATTGGCTTTTTTATAATTGTTCTCTTCACTTTTTTTCAAATGTATAGTGATAGACTTTTTACATCTTTAAATGTTAATGAAAAGGATGATTATACATTTGAAAGTTTTGATGATGAAATTGTTCCAAATATTACTACATCTGATTTAAAAGTGACATATATTGATGTCGGTCAAGCTGATTCAATTTTAATTCAAAATGAGGATTATAGCATGCTAATTGATGCTGGTAATAATGAAGATGGTGCCAAATTAGTAGATTATTTAAATAGTTTAGGTATAAAGAAACTGGACTATGTAGTTGGAACTCATCCTCATGAAGATCATATTGGTGGCTTAGATGATGTAATTAATAATTTTGAAATTGGAATTGTTTATTTACCAGACGTTATTACAACTACCAAGACATTTGAAGATGTAATTAATGCCTTAGAAAATAAGAATTTAGACATTACCATTCCTGAAGTCAATTCCGAATTTAAACTGGGCGAAGCCAATTTTCGTGTTTTATATACAGGAACTGATACAAATGATTTGAATAATTCTTCTATTGTTCTAAGAATGGATTTTGGTAGCAATTCCTTCCTCTTCATGGGAGACGCAACTAGTGAAGTTGAACAAAAACTTCTCGATGCTGACATTCAAGTAGATGTTTTAAAAGTTGGTCATCATGGTTCTCGTTATAGTAGCTCATCATCTTTTTTAGATAGAGTTAATTGTCAATATGCCATTATCAGTTGTGGAAAAAATAATAGTTATGGTCATCCTCATCAAGAAACAATTGACAAATTTAATGAGCGCAAGATCAAAATTTATCGAACTGATGAACTTGGTACAATTATATTGACATCGGATGGAAACAATATTGAAATTAATAATATTAAAACAGATACAAATGGGTAGGTGAAATTATGCGTTTAGTAGTTGATCGAATTGAGGATCAGATTGTCGTTTGTGAAGATTTAGAAACTAAAGAAATAAGAGAAATACCTTTGAGGGATTTACCTTTTTCCGTCAATGATGGTTCTATTATTTCTTATCAAGATAATAAATATCAAAAAGATATGACTCTTGAAGAAGAACGAAGAAGAAATTTGCAAGCGCGATTTAATCGCCTTAAAAAAAATTGATATCACAAGATATCTTTTTTAATGTTAACTCATATTTTATATTGAGGTGTTTTATGAACAAAACAAAAAATAAATATAAAATATGTGTCTATGCCATATCAAAAAATGAAGAACAATTTGTAGATCGATGGGTTGATTCAATTGTGAACGCTGATGAAATTGTTGTTTTAGATACAGGTTCAACAGATAATACAGTTAAAAAACTTCGCGATAGAAATGTTAAAGTTTACGAGAAAAAAATTGATCCCTGGCGTTTTGATGTCGCCAGAAATGAATCATTGAATTTAGTGAGTAAAGATATTGATATTTGTATATGTATGGATTTAGATGAAGTTCTTGAAACAGGATGGTACGACAAAATTCAAAATATTTGGCAAGATGGAAATAATCGACTATCTTATATCTTCAATTGGCATTTTAATAAAGAGGGTAATCCTGACGTTACTTTTTATGCTGAGAAGATCCATTCACGCCAAGGTTATAAATGGATCAATCCAGTTCATGAAGTTTTGCAGTTTACGGGAAAAGAGAAAAGACAAATTACTGATGAGATAACGATAAATCATCATCCTGATGAAAAAAAGTCTCGCTCTTCTTATTTACCTCTTCTTGAACTTGCTGTCAAAGAAGATCCTAATAATGATCGAAATATGCATTATTTGGGAAGAGAATATATGTATTATGGGCGATGGAACGAGGCGATTGATACACTGATTAAACATATCAATTTGAAAACAGCCACTTGGAAAGATGAACGAAGTGCCTCTATGCGTTTTATCGCACGCTGTTATCGTAATCTTGGACGTTTTGATGAAGCTCGCCTTTGGCTAGATAAAGCTATGATTGAAACACCATATTTGCGTGATCCTTTTGTTGAAAGAGCCATTTTAGAGTATCTTCAGCAAGATTGGAAAGAAGTTGAATACTATTGTTTAAAGGCTCTTAATATCACAACACATCAAAAGAGTTATATAAATGAAATATTTAGTTGGGATCATACGGTTTACGATTTATTATCATTGAGTTACTACAATCAAAAAGAAAAATATTTAGCTCTTAAATGTATTAATAAAGCTATAGAGATGAAACCTAATGATGAAAGACTATTAAAAAATAAAGAATTAATTGAAAATATGTAAAAGGATCATTTACTTGATCTTTTCTTTTGTTCATAAAAAATAAATGATAAAATTAAAAAGAGAAGGTAGGTGAAAGTATGCGTCAATTAGTTTTTGATAACGATTTTAAAGATATAGTCGATGAAAAAATAAATTATTGGACAAGTGAAGATGATATTCCGCAAAAGGTAAAAGATTTTATTAAAAAGATAACGGATGACGTCATTATTGAACTAATTGCTGAAGATGGTCATATTACTCCTTATTGTTCGCATTGTTTAAAAGAATTAGATGATAACTATTATTGCAGTCATTGTGATAAGAACTATTTTAAGCAAAAAGATGATAAAAAATATATTTTAAATCCATATGTTAAATATATTAATGATATAGAAGAACTATATGTTTATTTTTATGTGTTTGATGTTATTGACGATTATATTGTTTTATATAATATCGTTGCTACTTTGGAATATAATCATATGGCGCCTTTAAAATACAAATCTTTAAAATTGGGAATTAAACAAATCTATGATGTAAAAAAAGATGGACTTTACGAACACATCGAAGGTGAAGATTTGAAATATTCTTATATAGATAAATTTTATGAAAATGCTGATGGTGAAAAAATAAACGAAGATTATGTATCCAATTATACATACTTTGAACTACCTTATGATTCTAATTTATTTTTGTATGTCGACAATTTAGATGATTTAAAGAAATCACCTCTTTATGAGCATAGTCAAATTTGGAAGTTGAAAGATTACTTTAACAAAAATGATGATCTCCTTCTATCGTCACTTACTTATAATCCTATACATTTCCCACAATTTGAATATTTAATAAAAATGGGCTTATATAATTTAGCCATCTATTGTTCACAATTAGAGATAACTAATGGTAAAAGTTTTAAAGAAGCTGTAGGTGTCGATAAAAAATATTATAATTTTATGAAAAAACACGATATAAATGTTAGCCAATTTCGCATTTTAAAAGCATATCCGACTAATAATTATGATCTAATTGAATTCATTGGTACAGATGAATATATCATTTTAAAATTAAAAGATTATGTAGATTTATACGAATTAAAAAAATATGTTGAAAATAATAATCAAGCTCAAAATAGAATTAACCATTTTATTAATGATTATTATGATTACATAATGGGATTAATAAAATTAGGGGTCAATTTAAAAGATAAAAAAGTTTTATATCCCAAGAACTTTTATGAAGAGCATGATCGCATATTATCGGAAATAATCATAACGAATAACCCAGAATTGGATAAAAAAATCCACAATTTAGCCAATATTCTGTCTCTCAATATCTATGAAGATGATGAATACATAATTTTTCCGGCGGATAGTGTTAATAGTATGATTGATGAAAGTAGTCAACAACACAATTGTGTTAGAACTTATTGTGAAAGAGTTGGAAATAATGATTGTCAAATTTATTTTATGCGCCATAAGAAAGATAGAGATAAATCGCTAGTAACTGTTGAAGTCCAAAATGGAAAAGTAGTTCAGGCCCGTACTAGGTTTAATAATGAAATTACTAATGATCAAAAAAAATTCTTAGCTAAATGGGAAAAACAAATGATTCCTATTTTTAAAGAAAATGATTAAATTTGGTAGTTGTAAATAAAAAAAGGTATGTTATAATAGTAACTGTAGTTATTTATGAACTACTCGCAAGAGTGGCGGAATGGTAGACGCGATGGTCTCAAACACCATTGGTAGCGATACTGTGTGGGTTCAAGTCCCATCTCTTGCACCAGATAGATACCAAGCTCGGACTTCTATAGTTCGAGTTTTAATATGTTTAAATTTATGTTATAATAATTCACAAATTTAAATTGATTGTTTGTCAATTTAGAAAACACACTAACATATTGACAAGTGAATAAGTTTATACATATAGTATTGCTTTGTTTGGAGATGAATAGTTATGAGTTATATTAAAGATGATTTATATAATACGGCTTTACCTACTTTAATAATTGAAGAAGAAAAACGCTATAAGGAATATCCTCAAATAGGATTCGGTGATGAAGCATCG
>CANROW010000018.1 GCA_947632345.1 uncultured Bacilli bacterium
GGAATGAATTCTTTTCCATTATGTACTGCGAAAGTGTGTCCAATAAAATCAGGATAAATTGTAGAACGGCGTGACCACGTCTTAATGACTTCTTTTTTACCATTTTTATTTAGTTCTTTAACCTTATTTAATAATCTATTAAATACATAAGGTCCTTTTTTCAAACTTCTTGCCATAATAATCCTCCTTAATTACTGCGACGACGTACGATAAATTTATCAGACGCTTTTTTCTTTCTTGTCTTAACACCAAGTGCAGGTTTACCCCAAGGTGTCATTGGTGACTTACGTCCAACTGGAGCACGTCCTTCTCCTCCACCATGTGGGTGGTCGTTAGGGTTCATAACAGAACCACGAACTGTAGGTTTGATTCCTAAATGACGAGTACGTCCAGCCTTACCAAGTTTTACTAGTGCATAATCTTCATTACCAACTTCACCAACTGTTGCATAGCAAGTTCCAAGAATCTTTCTCTGTTCACCACTAGATAGACGAATCATTACATATTCTCCTTCTCTACCTAGAATTTGTGCAGAAGTTCCAGCACTTCTTGCAAGTTCTCCGCCTTTACCAGGTCTAAGCTCAATATTATGAATTACAGCACCAACAGGAATGTTAGCGATTGGAAGAGCATTACCGATTTTGATATCAGCATTTTCTCCAGCTACAATCTTCATACCAACTTCAATTCCCTTTGGAGCTATGATATATCTCTTTTCTCCATCAGCATAATTGATCAATGCTATATTAGCGCTTCTATTTGGATCATATTCAACAGTTGCAACTGTTCCTATGATATCTCTTTTATTTCTTTTAAAGTCGATTAGACGATATTTTCTCTTTTCTCCACCACCGTGATGTCTAACAGTAATTTTACCAGAGTTATTACGTCCACCTTTTTTACTCTTACTAACTAATAAGCTTTTTTCTGGAGTACTACATGTTATTTCTTCATTGATCAAAGTACTCATCTTACGTCTACCAGGAGTAGTTGATTTATAATTTCTTATTGCCATAAGTAATCCTCCTTCTACCCAATCTCGATAGTTTGTCCTTCAGCAAGTTTAACAATAGCTTTTTTACTACGATTAGTTAAACCACTGTAACGACCAACTCTTCTCTTTTTAGGTACTACGTTTACTGTAGAAATCTCTACAACTTTTACATTGAATAATTTTTCAATTGCATATTTAATCTCAGTTTTATTTGCTTTGGGATCAACTTTAAAAACGTATTGTCCTTTTTGTGCCATAGCAGCACTCTTTTCAGTAATAACTGGTGCCTTAATTATTTCTAAATATTTAGTATTCATATTAAGCTAGCACCTCCTCAATTTTATTAAGAGCTTCTTCTGTTGTTAAAATCTTATCAGCAGCAATTAAATCAAGTACATTTATTTCGCTGGCTTCAATTAAAACAACATTTTCTAAGTTTCTAGAAGCTAAAATAATATTTTCATCTAATTCTTTAACAATAACTAAAGTATTTGTAGTATCTAATTTCAATCCTTTTAATAGAGCTACCATATCTTTAGTCTTTGGTGTTGCCAATTTAATTTCTTCAACAACAACCATATCGCTTACTTTAGTACTCAAAGCACTAAGTAGAGCTAGGCGACGTTCCTTGCGGTTCATCTTAATACTATAATCTCTTGGAGTAGGTCCGAATGGTACACCTCCGCCTCTCCATTGAACAGCTCTGATAGATCCTTGTCTAGCGTGACCTGTTCCTTTTTGACGCCATGGCTTTCTTCCACCACCGCTTACTTCAGCACGATTTTTTGTGTCATGAGTTCCTTGTCTTAAACATGCTCTTGTCAAAACAATAGCATCGTGTAAAACATTTTTATTTGGCTCAATTCCAAATATATTTTCATTTAGTTTAATGTCCTTAACCTTTTCACCTTTTAAATTTAAAAGTGCGATTTTTTCCATCTTCAATTCCTCCTTTCATCACATATACAAATAATAGAATACAAAATTATCTTTATGTGATGATTATTCAGTTACTTCTGTATTTTCTTCTTCAGTTTTTTCTTCAACTGTCTCTTCTTCAGATGACTCTTCTACTGGTGCATCAGTAACAACTTCATAAACCATTAGTTCTTCTGTTTGGTTAACTTGCTCACCTTTCTTAACTGAAGTCTTAATCATAACTAAAGATTTTTTTGGACCTGGAACATTACCTTTAACAAGGATAATGTTATTTTCTAAATCAACTGAAACAACTTCAAGATTTTGGATTGTTGTTGTCTCATTACCCATATGACCTGGTAATTTCTTTCCTTTTAATACGTGCATTGGTAACAATGTACCCATAGAACCAACACCTCGATGGTATTGAGAACCATGACCCATAGGTCCACGAGTTTGATTCCAACGTTTGATTACACCTTGGTAACCTTTACCTTTACTAGTTCCAGTTACATCAACTATTTCCCCTTCTTTGAAGATACTAGCATCAATAACCTGACCCAAAGTATAATCTTCAACGTTTACTCCCCTAATCTCTCTTAAGAAGCGCTTAGGAGTTGTGTTAGCTTTTGCAGTATGACCAATTTTTGCTTTATTAGAACTTTTCTCATTAACTGAAACAGTTCCAAGTTGAATAGCACTATAACCATCTTTTTCAACAGTTTTGATTTGAGTTACTACATTTGGTTCTATTTCAATAACAGTTACAGGAATTAGTTTTCCACTTTTAGTAAAAACTTGAGTCATTCCAACTTTTTTACCTAAGATTCCTTTCATTTTAATTTCCTCCTATAATATTATAATTTGATTTGAATATCTACACCGCTAGGTATATCTAAATGAGTTAATGCATCAACAGTCTCCTTACTAGGATTTTTGATGTCGATCAATCTCTTATGTGTACGCATTTCAAATTGTTCACGACTATCTTTGTACTTATGAACAGCTCTTAAAATAGTGTACTTTTGAACTTCAGTTGGAAGTGGTACAGGTCCACTAATTTCTCCTCCTGTTCTTTTAACAGTTTCAACTATTTTCGTTGCAGCATTGTCAAGTACTCTATGATCGTACGCTTTTAATTTTATACGAACTATATTTGACATTTAAAGTCCTCCCTTCGCCTATATCTTAGTATAGACTTGCTCCGTGCAAAAAACCTGATTTTTACCAACAACTTGCCCTGGCGTATCAGCAACCTCGCACATCTAAGCAGCCACACATAGAAGATTATATCATAGCAAATCCTTTAAAATCAAGGATTTTTTTATAAAAAAAATTTATATTTTCAAAAGTACAAAACTTTACAAAATATAAATTTATCTTTTTTTCTCAAAAAATTTTATTATTTTTTAGCAATTTCTAATGCTGCTTGATATTGATTGTCGTTTTCTAATGTTGCATTGGTGTAATAATCTTCATTTAAAACAACCTCATTTGTTGGATTTATACCAACTTCATGCACTCTATTACCATTTGGTGTATACCATTCTTGAATAGTATATTTTATCATAGCGCCACTAGATAATTGTTTTTGTTTTTGAACTGTACCCTTTCCAAAAGTTCTAACACCAACCAATGGCGTACCCAAATTTTCATTTAAAGATGCAGCTAAAAGTTCGGAAGCTGATGCACTCGAAGTATTCATCAAAACTACAAGATTTACATCATACACTTTTTTATTCTCATTTTTAATTTTTGAAACAATTCCTTTTTCGTTTAATTGATATACAACGTCACCTTTGTCTAAGAATAGAGATACAATTTCCTCGGCTGATGATAAATATCCACCAGAATTATCCCTAACATCGATTATGATAGAAGTAGCTCCTTGTTCAATTAAACTGTCCATAGCCGTTTTGAATTGTTTTGGAGTATTTTTAGCAAAGATGCTCATTTTAATATAACCAACATTTTTCTGTTCAGTAAGATTATATGTTACTGATGAAATCTCTACTTTACCACGAGTAAATGTTATAACTTGATCTTTTCCATCTCTTTCTACTGTTATATCTACTTTAGTACCATCTTCACCTTGAATTAAGTATGAAGTTTGGATTGTATCCATTCCTTTAACATCTGTATCACCAATTTTTTTAAGGATGTCTCCTTCTTTGAATCCGGCTCTTTCAGCTGGGCTATCTTTCAACACTTCAACGATGTAAATATTACTGTTTTCATCCATTGTAACAGTAACACCAAGTCCAATAAATTCTCCTTCTAATTCTTGATTAAAATTATAAGTATCATCATAATTTAAATATGCTGAATGAGGATCACCCAAGAAATCAACCATTCCCTTAATTCCAGCTTCAAGAAGTCCTTCTTTATCTATGCTACTATAATATTCATCAGCTATATCATTATAAACTTCTACAAATTCTTCAAATCCTTCAGGAACAGAATTCTTATCAATGACATTATCTTTAAAATATGTAGCACAACTTCCAATGACGATTCCAAAAGCAGCTGTAATTACCATTATAATTATTACTTCAATCAAATTGAAAGATGTTGCCTTTGATTGTCTCGTTGGTATTTCTAATTCTTTCTCAACACTAGTCTCAACCTTTTCTACAGGCTCTTCTTTTTTCACAACTTTCTTAGTAGTTTTAACTCTATTAGTCGTTTTATGCTTTTGATTTGTTTTTTTCTTAACAACGTCTTTTTTCTCTTCCATCTATTATCACCTCAATCATCTTTTACGATACTTCTATATTATCATATATTTTATATATTTAAAAGACATTATCTATTTAAACATATGTAAAAAAAATGTATTTATTAAAAAAACATTACAAGTGTAATGTCTAAATTCATATGGCGCCTCAACTGGGACTTGAACCTAGGACCCCTTGATTAACAGTCAAGTGCTCTAACCAACTGAGCTATTGAGGCATAAACGCTCCATAATGGAGCTATTACTAATCTTCGGAATTAGAATGTTCTTTTATGATATTGGACAAAATAGAAGTTGCCTCCTCACCCTCATAACGATCGGCATTCTTTCCATCTTTTACTCTTATAAGAGTTGGTGATTTCAAGCGTAACTCTTCATAATTGCTGGCCCAACAATTAGTTTCTTCACCTTCGGCAGCAACTATATTAGCATTAAATTTATCATTCAAATCAACCCAGAACAAAGGCAAGGCATTCTCATCATTCATTCCTTTATAATACTGATATAAATCACTATAATAATCAGCCCATTCATCATCAGTATTATATGCTAAAACATAATATTCTGAATCACTTTTACTAAAAATTGATGAAGCTAATATCTTTTCATTTTGAATAGTTCCTGAAACCTCAGCATCATCACCATCATCTTTATCTTTAGATTTAAACTCGCCATTGATAAAAGCTATAGCTAAATATGCAACGATGATAACAGCAATAACTACAAATAGTATTTTGACCAAGTTGACAAGATCAGCATTTTGCTCTAAGAAATTATCACCAGTGACACTATTTTGCTTATTCTTGGTCTTTTTTAATTTTTCACTTTTTTTGATGACTTCTTTCTTTTCAGCAACAACTACTTCTTCTTTGTCTTTTTCTTTATCTTTTTTCTTTTCTTTCTTAGTAGTTACTTCTAAATCATCTTCATCATCATAATCTTCAAAATCTTCAAGTTCATCTTCTTCATCATCAACTACCACTTTTTTTGAACAATCAGGACAACTATCCAATGAAGCCAAGTATTCTTTACCACACTTTGGACACGTAATCATTTCCAACTTTTTTTCTTCTTTAACTTCTTTAGTTTTAACAGTTTCCTTTTTAGTAGTCTTCTTCACATTTGCATCTGTTTTAGAACTAGCAGTTCTTTTACTTGTACTCTTTTTTGTTCTAGCTGTTTTACTGCTATTCTTATTTTTATCATTTATATTTTTATTATTACTTTTAACACTCTTGTTTTTGTTTTTTTTAGATTCTTCTTCAACCTTTTTTGTTGCCATGATAACACCACCTAAATAAATTATAGCACATAAACTTTGAATATTAGCAATTTTTTATTATTGTTTGTTCTTTTAGTACCATTTGAATTATATAATGTATTTATTTTTTTCGTCAACAATTAAGACAATTTTTTTAAAATAAAAAATTTAATTCAAATGAATTAAATTTATTTACTTTCATTTATTTGCGTCACTGAGCTAGCTATCTCTACAAGTTCGATTTGACTCATGACATCGGATACTAAATAGTATTCTATACCATTGCTGATCCAATTGATGGAATTATCAGATATTGTAGCGATTGTATCATATAACAAGTATGGATCCCCATAAGTTGGAACAATTGAAAATTCCTCCTCGACGCTTACTGTTTCTTCTACCAAGATAAATGGTTTTTCTCCATCAAAAGTTAAAATTACTCTTTCACCATCGTTTTTTGAAACTTTTTCCTCATCAGTTAAAACAGTACCAGTCGGAATGTATAATGGATAGATGATGTCATCGATTGAAGAAACTGACGTATCTTCTTGGTCCTTACTCTTTTCAGGATCCTCCAATTTAGTTATGATATTTTCTAAATTAAAAATAGAATCATCAATATCTTTATCTATTTCAATTGAATTAAATTTAATACTCATTTGTAATACATTATTATCATTGTATACATCTACACTTTTCAAGTTTAAATCTTTATCAAAGACAATTGTTTGTTTTACTAAGTTACTATTATTAGGATAATTAGCTTCTATATCAAAACGATATCCATCTTCACTTTTTTCAAACACTCTTTCTTTGCTGTTAAAGATATCTTTATATAAAGATGCAATCAAATAGATCTGTGAACTATCATTTGGCCAATTACTTTGGAATTTAAAACTTTTATTTAGTGATGGGGTAATTACATAAACTCCATCGTCATTTTTAAGAATGACTTGTTCATGATCATTATCTTTGTTCAATAGGTTGACGCGATAATATTCATCATCTTTATAATATACATCTACTTTATAATTATATTCATCATCTTTATTGTGAATTGTTAAATCGCCATTTAAATAATAAGATTCAATATTCTCTAAGTTCTTATTAATTTTTTTAACAATACTGGCCTCACTGTCATTAGCACATCCAAATAAAAAACTCAAAACAAAAATTATTAATCCAGATAAATAAACCTTTCTCATTTTTCACCTCTTAATTATCTTACTAAATTATATGGCCAAAAATGATTAATATTCAAAATAAAAGACAAATCACAAAAATATTTATGATTTGTCCATATATTTATTTTCTCGTAATAATTACCCTTATTTTCTTTACCCTTGATGTATAACTCAATCTATTGTCACTACCACCAACTGTTACTTCTACTTCATGTTCTCCAACACCTAATCCAGCTAAATCAACCGAAGCTGTTATCGTTGAAGGATCAAGATTATTTATTACAGACTGACTTCCTTTAACAATAACCGTTACATATTTGTCACCAACCACCTGAGCAGCATATTCATCAGCTTTATTGGTATAACCAATTCTGACATTGCTAACTTCTTTTGTGATAGCTTCATCTACAACGAGTTTAACAACAATTGTTTTAACACTGATTTCTCTAATACAACTTGGATTAGTTAAATTAACAGTATAATTCTTATCGGAATTAATTCCAGATATATCAATCGGTACTGGTAAATATTCAATAGCATCCAAAGCTTCTTGACTACCATAAAGGGTTACTTCTTCAACGCTCGAAGTCAAAGTCTTGATTGATTTACCATCTAGCTCTCCTTCAGTAACAATTCGCACTGGCACTGTTTTTCTTGGTGAAGAAATACTTACTTCGGCCTCTAAGTTTTCTGGCACGATTTCAACATCAACAACATTTCCACTATCGTCATATGCCACCAATTGAACATCACTCAAAGGAATTCTACCAACATTTTGACTACTCAAATTATTGATATCAATTAAAGCCTTTACTGACGCAACTTGCGCTAGCTTATATTCAGGTCCTTTAATTGTTACTTTATCTTTATTCAAAGAAACGCTATCGATATTTAATTTAGTATCTAAATAATCCTTATGAACTATGTCAGCTGTAACCTCTCTTGTTTCAGACATCTTTTTATATACGACAACAGTAACTGTTGAAGGATCAACTTTATAAGTTACAGACGAAACGTTTTGCTTATAATTTAGAGATACTTTATGTGCTCCTGGTCGCAAATCACTTAAATCAGCTGTAATCTCCTCAACTGGATATTGTTTAGCTAAATAAACATTCCATTTTCGACCAATTAATGTGACATCAACTGTCTCTGGTAAACCTTCTATGACATATGCCTCTTGATTATAAACAGGTGTAACCGGTATACCATATAATATTTCTGCATTATCATCAACCAAAGAAACTCCTTCTTTATCAATGGCATAAAAGGCAACCAAGGCAAATAATAATGATATAATAACCAAAGTTTGACGATTATTTAATATTTTTTCAATACCCTTGTCATTATTCTTAAAATAATCAGTTATACAAAGCAAGACTTTAGTTATCGGTGTAATTAAGAATCTATCGAAGAATCTAAATATTGATTTAAATATATTATTTTTATTACTATTTATTTTCTTCATAAATCTCTTCCTCTTCTATTTCTTCAGCAAAATCCAATTCTTGTTTTGGTCGAAGCTCATCAATTAATGTCATTCTGACATCATCGATGGATAAGTTATAGAATAACTCACCTTTTAAAGCAATAGATAAACGACCTGTCTCTTCAGAAACTACTAACACAATCGCATCAGTCTCTTCACTTATACCAAGAGCCGCTCTATGTCTCGTTCCCAATCTCTTATTTCCTTTTAAATTGTTGCTGGTAGGAAATACGGCACCAGCACAACTAATTCTATCTCCCTGAATGATGACACCACCATCGTGTAATGGATTATTAGGGAAAAATAATGATACTAACAAATCAGATGATAGATCACCATAAATCTTTTTAGCTTTCTCAATATAATCAGAAAGACTGATATCTCTTTCTATAACAATCAAAGCTCCAATTCTACTCTTGCGCAATTGATCCATAGCGTTAACTATTTCATATACTAATCTCTCACGCTCATCAACCGTTAAGATTTTATGACGGCCGAGCAATTGACTTCTACCCAATTGTTCTAGTGCCGCTCTAATTTCTGGTTGAAAGATGACAATTATCGCCAATGGTCCCCACATCGCAACATATTCGAGAAGCATACCAACTGTTGTAAAATTGAAGAAATCAGAAATAAATTTTAAAATTATAAGGAATAATACCCCTTTAAAGATAAGTGTTAGTTTAACATTATCCTTTATTATTTTTAATATGTAATAAAAGATAAGCCAAACTAATAAGATATCTATTGTCTTATTTAATATTGTAAAAATTCCATCTATAGAAATACTCATTCATAACCTCCAAATTGAAAATGTAACTACTCAATTATACAAAATATTAGAAAAATAGTAAACCCTATGTATTACTAGTTCCATCATCATTGATGACCAAAACAGCCGGAACTTCAGTCTTGATAGCGTCTTCGCTAGTATTATCGATAACTGGTGTTGGACTTGGCACGGGACCTTGAGCTGGCATCTCTGGAATAGTTGGTGTAGCAACCGGTTGTGGTGGAACCGGCATTACTTTCGGCGTTGTATCAACATTAGCATTAGCTGTAGAAGCGTTTTTTTGTAGAGCAGCAGTTTGTTCAATCAATTTTTGGTTTGGTTGATTAACTTGATTTAAAGTTGGGTCAATTGAATAGTCAAGTCCCATATTTTGAGCTTGTCTTTCAATAAGATCCTGAGCTTTCTTATATTCTTCTTCCGCTTCTTTTTCTCGCAAAGCAGCTAATTCGGCTAAACGTTTTTTTGATACTTTTTCGCCGACGATTCCTAAACACGCCAAAGAGAAAATAATCATTAAAATAAACCATATCGCATATACCCAACCATGTAACGTATATTCAAAAAAATTTATTATAAAACTCATTTAACACACCCTCTATTCTATGAATATGATACCATTTATGCACGATTTTTTCAATTAAAATCAGAAATAAAATATAATGCCCTCAATAGTCATAATAAACCACTTCTAATATCTAGTTAATATTTTCACTCTGTTGCTCACACCCTTATCATTTAAAAATTCTCCTAATAATTGACTATATGCCGGGCTATAAACCATCGTAACTTTGTTCAAGCCAAGATAATATTGTAGATTATGATGGTCAATATAGGATAATGTTGCTGGATATTGACCATGCGAATGATAAGTTCCAAGCAATTCTAGTTCTTTTGTTTCAGCTTCTTTTAAAGCTCGAATGAGATAGCTCAAGCCAAACCTAAATTCGCAATCCGTTCCACAACGTCTTTCATAGTATAAATCTTCAACTTCACAACTCGTCTTTTCATTATTAATATTTAAATGTCCAAGTAAAAATCCACCACATTCTAATTTGGGATTTTCTAAGGTGTGATAAATCATTTCTCTTTTGACATCATTTAAAAAATTGACATAGTACTGCATATAATCACCTGTTTGATATAATTATAATACAAATTGAGATCTTATAAATAAAAAGACATATTTAACATATGTCTTTTTATCATTTATTTTGTTTAGCCATCATTTTTTTAGCCATTGATATAATGAAAGGATTAGTAGCCGAAACATTAGAAATGTCTTTTTTGACTCCTACTTTTTTCATTGCTAGATCTGCATAATCGACAACAAAATCTAATCCAGATACAAAAGAGGCCATATTTGAATTCAAGAATACCATACAATAAGCCATCTCTTGTGATGTCGCTAGACGCGCTGCAAGACCAGCACTAGATACCAAAGCATCATGACCACCCGCCATTTCCTCAAATTCTGCTTTCATTCCTGTATCAGTTGACCCTGGCATAACATTATTAACCCTAATTCCCTTTTTACCGAATTCAGATGCTGCTTTAGCACAGAAGTATGATAAACATCTCTTGGAATACATATATGCAAAAGTACTAGGGCTCTTTTTAGCAAGAGAACTGATTTTTACTTGAACATCCTCCCACGAAGAAGCATATACCATCTTCTTTTCTTCCTTCATAAATTTTTCCCAATTTAGACCAGCTGCTGATGTCACATAAATAATTGAACCACCTTTTTCCATTCTTTTATCCAAATAGAAATTAGTTATATAGAAATTAGCAGTGTAATTACAGTTAAAGGTCGTTAAATAATCCGTTTTTGAACCAGATAATCCAGCATTTCCAAAAAATGAATCAATCTTACCTGGTATTTGTAGAAAGGCCTCATCAATGGATTCTTTTTTGGACAAGTCACACTTGATAAATTTTTCTATTCCTTTGACTGGACAATCATTCATATCTATCGCATAAACTTTTGCCCCTAATTCTACTAATAATTTAGTAGCTTCGAGTCCCATTCCACTAGATGCACCCGTTATAACACAAACTTTTCCAGCGTAACCAAAATAATCCTTCATTATTACCTCCATTATTACACTTTCTTTATACCACAAATTATAGATAAATTCAACGAATTAAAACATATAAATTATAGAAACATCATCATATATGTGATGTCTTAAATGGTATTTCTAAATATACAAGTAAATACCACAAATTGTTATGTAGGAGTACATAATTACTTATAAATTTAAAACTGTTATAAACAAAAAGGCAACTTTATTAGTGCAAACCAAATTCTATTTTTAAACTATATTGAGTAAAAATTGTTAAAATCAATCGTAATTGGCAAAGAATAACTAACAATAATAGAAAAAAATTTTTAATCATTATTTATGTAAAAACCGCCATCAAAGTCAATGTTGAAATAATTATTATTAATTTGTTCTTTATGAATAAGTTTATTATTTTTATATATTGTAATATAGTTTTCTTGGATATCAAAAACTATATTGTAATTACTTATATTTTCAATATTATCTATCTTCTTTGCTTTTTTAGGCAAATATCTTTCTAAGCTATAATCACCAGTTGCAACCCCTAAACTAATTTCTTTACAATAATTATCATTAATTGCATAAGCAAATTCTTTACTATCACCAATTCCGCCATTTCCATTTGATCTATATACTAATACTAAATCACTATTAACTATTAAGTAATATTCCTTTAAAAAACTACATACTAGTAACAAAACAGGCAATATAATCAATAATAATGAGCATAATAACGATTTCTTTGAAAAGGAAATTATTTTATTATCTTTTTTTATTCTCTTTGAACATATAATGATAGATATAATGTCAATTATTATTGCAATCAAGGTTATAAAGGCTAAAAATAAAATTTCAAGTCCAATATCTAAACTCAACACATTTGGCAAAACAACAACATTTATAATTAAAAATACTATGTAAAAAATGTTAATTATTTTAATACTTTTACAATTGTTTGTGTTTTTATTTTTAATTGAATAAATCAATATTGGAATTGAAAGTAAACTGATCACTATTGTAATGAAATAAACACAATTTTTTAGTAACATAATATTTTCTCCTTCATATGAAAGTATAATTGACAACTTACTAGTATGTCTATTTAATTTAAATTATCAATTTAATTAGATTTTATCATATTTTCAAGCATATTAAAACTCGAAGCATAAAAGTCCGAGTTTTATTTCATAATGGTGCTGAAAACAGGACTTGAACCTGCGACCTACTCTTTACGAGGGAGTTGCTCTACCAACTGAGCTATTTCAGCGTTTAAATAACAAACATATTATAACAGGCATCTTATAAAAAGTAAACTTTATTATTTTTTCTCTATATATTTATTTTTTATTTTTGGTGGTTCACAAGTCCAAACTATCTCTGTTCCATCTTCTAAAATATCACTTGTTAACAAGTAACTGCGCTTGTCTTTAACTGCTTTGGCCCAAGCACTTCCTTTTTTGCAAGCATGATACACTAATTCCTCTTCAGTTGAATTTTTATATTTTCCCCAGATTGTATCAATACATCTTTTTACTACATCCTTTTCAACAATTTTTCTAGGATTCATTTCATGAGAATTAGGATAGATAAAATCAACAATAGGTGCATTAGGACAAGAATAAAACTTTGCATAAAGGTGTGATAATACTGGTCCTTTGCTCCATGTTTCAAAAGTTTCATAAAAAAGGCAACAACCAGTTGCTCTAAGATAAGTAGCATAAACAAAATAAATTATTTTTTGAAGCATTAATGGAGTCATTTCAATTCCTTCATTTAAACTTCTATCAATTAAGTTATTAGCGACATCTTCTGGTCTTACATAATTTAACATTCAATTACCTCCTCACAAATCAAACAAAATTAAAATATTTAAACTTGCCTTCAATAGTTTTTTTGCTCCTTTTTCACCATTGAGGTATATCATCTTTTTCAATATACAATTAGGTTTTCTAAAATATCAATTAGAATATAAAAATAATAACAAATTTTTAAAAACATTAACTAATTAGTCAAAAAATTTAAACTGCCAAGTTTGGTACTAAAAAAGGGGTTAAATCTGCAACCTACACTTTGTGAAGGAGTCTTTCAATAACAAAGTTATTATAACATAAAAAAATAATAATTAAATCTTTAATTATTATTTTTATGATTTCTTTATGGTTAAATAATATCTAGTTATATTTCCATCCTCAGCAGTTACCTTAATATTATGTGTTATCTCTTCATCTGTCACTTGAAAAACTTTATCACAATCTTCCACTTTTGCTTTCGAACTGGATTGTTGACATTCAAATGAAATAACATCTTCTTCTGCTATAACAGTATATCTAATGACATCAGGAGCAAAATCTGGTTCAAGTCTTCCACCATTAACAGACAATTGTAATAGATAACTATCTTTGTCCTGAGTATTATAATCTGGAGAATCGTAGTTGTTTCTATTCAATATAAAATAAGTGAGCAAAACAATAATTACAACAACTAAAACCAATAGAACGATTGTTGAAGCACTTTTAAATATTCTATGGGGTGGTTTTATATTTCCATAACTACTATCATTATTTAAATTATTATCGTCAAATTCAGAATCGTCTGAATCAGAATAGTAATTCATTTAATCACCTCTTCTACTATAATAGTATATATCATTTTTTACATATAAAATCAATATTTCCTAATCGTTTTTATCGTCTTTATTTTCTTCTTGTAAAAGGTCCATTAAATGATCAACGTTAAAACCATAATCACGCAATACATCCAAATCTTCTTCTAAATCTTCTTCTTTTTCTACCTTTTCCATATTATTGTTCTCCTTTAACTATTTCTTCAAAGCATTTACCCTTTTCTTCAAAATTTTTAAAATATTCATAACTAGAAGCTGCTGGAGATAGTAAACATATTTTGCCCTTTGATGTTTGCTTTTTATTTATTTCATATGCTTCTTGTAATGTTTCAGCGAAGAAAACATTTTTAGAGCTTTCTTCTTTTAAAATTTTACCAATGGTATTTCCCGTAGTTGGCATACAAATAAAATTATTAATATTACTTTTCTTCAAATAATCAGTAAAAAATTGGTACTCAATACCACGATCCATTCCTCCAAATATTAATGTATCAACATCTTTTAAAGCTTCTATTGCACTAATAGTTGCTTCAGGAATAGTTGCAATTGTGTCGTTGTAGTAGGTAATATCATCATATGTTCCTATACATTCCATCCGATATTTTAAACCCTTAAAATTCATTATCGTTTGACAAGCTTTTTCTAAATCCAAATTGTAAAGCTTCGCAACTAATATTACAAACATAATATTTTTTAAATTATGATCGCCAATTAAGTTTCTCTCACCATCACTATAAACTAGCTCTTGACCTACATATATCTTTCCGTTATCAATTCTAACAGAATGGTCATCTCCATTAGTATTATCAAATCTAACATTATATAGGATTCCCCTATAACTACCATTTTCTATATAATTATGAAGATATCTATTATCATCAGCATAAATAGCTATATCCTCTTTTTTTTGATACTTAAAAATATTTAATTTATTGTTATGATAATGAGCTAAATCACCATCATGATCGAGATGATCTTGAAAAAGATTTAAAATGATTCCTATATGTGGAGATACTTTTATAAATTCCAATTGATGGGATGACATTTCAATGACAAGAGTCGTGTCCTTCTTATACTCTTCAATATTATCCAGAACGGGAATTCCAATATTACCTAATAAAAAGACATCCTTACCTTGATTTTTAAAGACTTGATACAATAAACTCGTCGTTGTACTCTTTCCCTTAGTACCAGTTATTCCGATTATATTACTACTATTTACTTCAAGTAATAGCTCTAATTGGGATGTAATTTTGTTTAATATTTCAACATCTTTTATATCTTTTAAACTAATTCCAGGTGCTTTAATAATTAAGTCATATTTATTTAGATTATCTAAATATTTATCTCCCCAAATAACTTCAATATTATTATCACCAACTAGTAATTCATTATTACTAATATCTTTTAAATCAAGAATGGTTACAAATTTATCGGGTAAATATTTTCTTATAAAGCGATAAGTTGATTGACCTTCTTTACCAAATCCCAAAATCGCTATTTCTTTGTTTTTTAATTTATTTATAATCTTCTTATACATAACGCATCAATTCTTTCTTAACTAAATCTTCATAATATTTATCAACATTATTATTTTCATCATATTTCAATATTTCACTACCATCTAGTTGTAAATCATAATTATCTAAATAATAATTCAATAAATATGGTAAATGTTCCTTATCCATCTTATCAATTAATAGACTGACAGCATATCTAGCCTCTTCATAAGTTCCTACACAATCGAAAGGTTTGTTTTTAGCATATCCTAATATCTCAATAAAGGTATTTAACAAATCTTCTCGTTCATACAAGTCTTGACCAAAAATAGACACAAGCTCATCTTTATATAAAAAGGGGCTTAAAATTATATACACGAATAAGCATTTTGAACAATTACAACACCACTGCCACTCTTTAGCCTTACTGCCCAAATTACAGCTCTTAAATATTGAATGATATTTCTTGTAATTAGAAAAAAGTCTACCAATTTGAAATTCACTAATTCCACGCAACAAACTGAAATATTGAATATCTAAATTAAAATATTTACCAATATAATCCGAAAAGTCTTTTTCAAATTCAAAACTCTTTGAATATTGATGATTAATATTTGTACCAATTACTGTTGCTTGATTAGCACTTGACTCATTTGATAAAATAATATTCTTTTTATTTTGTAAGTAACAACATAGATAAGAGATAAACGCAATTAATGAACTCAATGGAGTATGACCATTTAGAAAGCCTTGATTGTTCAACTCCACTATTTTACGATCTAAAATTCGCTCCACACATATGATATTTTTATCATCATAACCAGCTTGATGAGCACATTCTAATGATGGAGTCTTCGGATTAATAATAAAACAAGAATTATTTTGTTCATTTTTTAAAATCTCTAGAGTGACACAAGAATCCTTCCCGCCACCTATGGCTATTAAATTGCCATTTCCAGTATAATCTATCTTAGGCAAAGCAATCTTCTCTCCTGTGCAAGTGATATGCATTAAATCATCGCTGGATACTTCAATGCCATTTGTGTACAAAAATTCACCTAAACCATTATAATACAATTTTTTAAACCACTTTATCTGTTCCTCATCAATATAACCAGCTTTAATTATGACATTAGGACTACAAGTGCATTTAAAATAACTAACTAATTCAATCAACCCAATATGAAAAACTATACTGTGTAAAAATTGTTCATTTATATTGTCATTTAAAATATACTTTTTATCAATTTTTATTTCTGGATAGAAATATGTAAGACCTGGAATATTAAAATAGAATTTAATATGTAATTTATCGTCATTTAAATTTATTTCATACTTTTCATAGATAAAAGTATCATAATTTTTTCGCAACTCATTAAATTTTTCGGCGTTTTTCATACTGTTACCTCCTAATAACATTATACACTAATCATATTATTTTTTTGCATTAAAAAAAGTAATATTTAATTACTTTTATTTAAATATCAATTAATCATCAAAGCAGCATCATTATCTAATAGGCTTTAGGGGGTTGAGTATCAGAAAGGGATGAGAAATCTACACCTAACTCTTGTATTTGTTGTTGAAGCGTGCTGATGTATCCTCGTAATCTTGCATTTTCCTCTGTAATTGCATCAATCATTTGTTTATTCATATCATTTAATTCACGGTACTTTAAATTAGTTTGGAGCAAATCAGCAATTTCTTGATCTTTGCTTGTTAATTGAGCATCTTTGACAGCAACTACTTCGCTTATGTCTAATCCCAATAATTGTGAAATTTGGCTTCGCTGTTCTTGACTAAGATTTTTTATTCTAGAAGTTAAATAACTATTTTTTTCGTCATCTGTCATCGTGCTTGATGGAGTAGAAGGTTTTGATTGTAATTGTGAGTCAGCATCGTTAGTATGAGTTTGAGTCTGTCTAGCAATCGGTGCGCTCATAATAGCATCAATATCACTATCTTCTAATCCAAATGATCGTAAAAAGCTTACACGCGCTGTTGGACTTAGATTTTCTGTCTTTTCTCGTAAATAATCTAATTTCTCTTCAGCACTCATTTTTTCCATTGCAGTCGGATTTATAAATACACTCACAGGACCAGATTGAGACGTATTTGTACGACTTTCTTTTATACTTTCAATTAATTCTTCTAGTCTTTGTATTTGGTATTTCAACTCTTCATTGCTGTCATAATAATATCCAATGGTTGATTGACCATCTTCAAATGTCGCAATAAAGCTGTCTAGTTCTGATGTCAATTGTCTAATTACTAAATCACTTTGTTCTACTTTTTGTCTTAAATCTTCGTTTTCAACTTCTAATCTAGTAATTTTCTCATGGTTATTATCCTTTGCTGAAACTTCTGGTTGTAGTACATCTGAATTATTTACAGAGTCAACATCTATTGTTGCGGTTGTTTCCTGGGGTGCTTCTTTTTTAGTACTTTCTACATCCATTTGGGGAACCGTCTCTGTAATAAACGCACTGGCATTAGTATCTGCTATCTTTCCCGCTGAGACTGAATCGTTGCGCCCCATCACCTTACTTAATGCCCGCTTCTGAAATACATAATTATGTTGATTAATTTCTTTCTCTAAATCAGCAAGCATTCTCTCTCTATCTTTTGGATCTACTCCTTTCAAGCTGTCATTTAAATATTGAACTATCTCATCTTCATTCATAAAAGATAATTCATTATAACTAATCTTTTTAATCTCACCTTTTGTATTCAAAACTTCATTTTGAGTTGGCTCAACCAGTTTTATAACGGATTGTTGTATAGAATCCGTAACCTGTTTTAGCATAGTTGTCATAGGAAGGCAATCTTTTTGAACTTGCTCCAAAGTACGATCAATACATTCTTTTAAAATATCACTAATCATAGTTTCATCTACTCGTTTTGCGAATAAAGAACCATAATTATTTTCTAACTGTATCATTATTTTGCGAGTACACGCCTTAGTAAAGTTTTCAAAACTGGGACTAATACTTGAATGGTCATCCCTGTCATACAATTCTTGGACTGTCGAATCTATGGTTTTACTACGTTTTTCAATTCTTTCAGCTAATTCCTTACTCTTTGCTTGATCTTTATCAACTGGTAAATAATCAATTTTTTCTCTTTGGTAAGCTGTCAGTAAAGCAGATGCACTTTCCATATATTCTCTTATAACAACACTTTCAATTTTGTGAATAAAACTTTTATCAGTTCTTACTACTTTACATATATCGCGTATTGCTTCTTGTAGTTTTGTTTCACCGACAGTATTGAGTTTTTGTTTTAAAACCTTTTCAATATCGCTATCATATGATTGAAAAAGACGATAATTTTTTTCTATTTCATCTTGCATACCAATCACCTATTTTAATTATAATCTTATATTATTTAATTCTCAAGTTAATATGCTTTAAACAAAAGAACATTGACATTTTTAGACTTATTTTTTTAATAAAAGAATACTTATAACATTAACATTTAAGATGAATTACATAATCCATAATATGTTTTGTTAAAATGGAATTGTAATGGAAATTTTGGTATAAATACTAGTAAAAAGTATACAAAAATTATATCCGATAATAGCTATTTTTTATTACTAAGTACTTTTATGAAAGCTGTCGATTTGAAACATCAGATAAAATAGGATACAATCAAATAGATAAGTCCAATGGTCTCTATTGTATAGGTTGGCTAAATGAAGAATTGATTGGTAAAAGTAAATTAATAAATTATAATTATAGTTTAAATGACAAAAAAACTACTGCAATAGCAGCTTTTTTAATATTTACTTTTTGATAGAGTAGTCCTATAAGTATCTTGGTCAGTTCGAAAAGCAAAATGGCCCATATTGTCTATATGCCTTTTATAGTATTTCTTTGTATCAACAACTACTATTGGAATATGCAATTCTCTAGCACTTTCTATACTTTCTTCATTAATTTTATCATAACACACAATATAACTAGGTTTAGGTGCGACTATGTCAGGAAATTGATCATTTGTGTCCTTTTTGCCAGATAAATATAATATTTCATTTATAGAATATTTAGACGTTTTTTCAATAAATTCATTTGGTTTATGAAATTCAGGTACAACTCCCAATAAAGATTTTTTTTCATTTCCTATATCATAGTCTGTTGCGGCATCCTTCGTATAGAGCTCAATAAATTGACTAGGTAATAAATGAGTAAACCCATATATTACTCTTTCATTATACACACATAATCTTTCATCAGATATAAAACTCATTGAAATTCCAGCATTTTGATCCTGAAAATCATTAATTTTATGAGATGATGAATGAACAATCATATAAAAAGGCTCGCCTTCAAGTAAATAACATTCTATCCCTTCTACCACCATTTTATTTAATTTTGAATTATTTAAATCCAAGACAGAATCCATTAACATCTTAGCACATATTTTTCTGGCAGAAGTAAAGACATCATAGAATTCTGATACATAATTACAGTTCTTATTTTGTAATGATTTATAAAAATCATATACAATCTTTGAATCTTGTTCATTAAATAAATTAATAATTCTTCGAAAAATGTTTAACAGATCTTTCTCAATAAAATTTTCATCAATCTCTAATTGAAAATTTACAACATTTAATAAATTTTTGGCAAAATTTTCTGGTACATCTTCAAAGAAGTTGGACATGAGAATATCCCTTAGAATACTGGCATTTTGTTGTTTTATCAGTTTGGCAATTTCATTTAAATTACCATTTTGAGTATATGTAATTATTGTATCTTGAATAGCTCTTGGGTAAATATTTCTTATTTTACCCAATAATACTTGTCGTTCGATTTCATCTTGATCATATAAATTAGCATTTAATGTATAGTAATCTTTTATATCATCATATAATTCTTCAAGATTTATCATTTCATCATTCGTAAGATTTAATTTTCTTTTTATTTCACTTAAAATTTCATTATAATTTTTAGCATCATATATGCCATATTTAATTATATATTTAATTCTCGTAAAATTATTTATAATATTAGAATATTTTTGATCGATACTTTCAAATTTAGAAGTTAAAAGCTTTTTATTAAATTGATGGTGTTCTAAATAATGAGATATTTCATTTAATATGTATTCATCTCTAGAAAAATATCCTGAAACCTCATCATAACTATCAATTAATTGTGTATACTGCTTTCTCTTTTTATTCATAATTTTGATTCCATAATCAAGGTTAATTTTTTCAATATAGTTCAGTATTAAATGGAAATCACTTAGATCATTTAATTGAATAATCTCGCCAATTAACTCTTCATCAAAAAAATCCTCTTCTAAAATTGATTTATTATAATTAATTGCATCAATAAGTCTTTTAAACTTTTCACTCATTTTAACACCTCATATTCGTTAATACATTGAATAAAACGCGTATTGTTTCATTAACATATTGTCTAATATGGTCTCGTAGCAAATATTCTAATCCATAATAAGAGAAAAAACAATCATTTACTTTCAATAAATGAATTGCTATCAGCGACAATCAACATTGTGGTATTAAGTATTACCTTTTTTAAGCTTTTAAATAGCTACAAAGCAACATAAAAACGACTTTTTTATCAGCCGCTTTCTATTTCCACTCTAATATTCCGAGTTAACTATCAATTTGGTGTAGCTAACTAATATTAAAACAAACTGTTATGTTTTCAGTGATGGATTCTTTATAGTTATACCACTTTATATTAATGTCGATAAACAGTAATTTTAATAAAATTATATTCTGTAATCAATCTTTTTTCTCGTTAATTAATCTCTTCACTTCAGGTTTGGGAATTATATCAAAGACACTTAAATCTAATATTGTTTCTATATTATCTATATTTTTTATTTCTTCAATTAACTCTTGTGCCATTTCTAATAAAGGTTCCTTATTTTTTAACACTTTTTCAAAATGCGATTTTGAATTAAAAGGCATTCCATAAAATGTAGACTTATGAAATAAACCATGTTTCACATTTTGTATTGCATATTCTTTTTCTTGAGTATATATTAAAATACATTTATCATCTATATGAAAGGTTTTATCAAAATCATTTATCTCATCTTCTGGAGTACCAAAATCTTCTATATTAGGATTTTTTTCATCATAAATTGTTCTCTTATTTATATAAGTCTTTCCTTTATTAGAACTAATAGCATAATAACTATTATTAGAACCAAAAACATATATAATTTTACTCAAAATCATATCCACAAAGCCAAATTCTGTATCATAAAGAACTACGTCATCATATATTTTTGAGTAAAGAGATTTATCTTTTAAACAACGACAATATTCATCAAAAGGCACATTTTCACTTATCTTTATTTTTATAAAATTATCTTGTTTAGTAATCTGGATACACATAATCTACTCCTAATTAAATTAACTTCTTAATAATTTACTATAATATAATCCATTTATTATTGTCAATTAATATCTTACATCAAAAAGGAAGAGCATTAAACTCTTCCAAAATATAGACAACCAAACTAAAAGTTTTTTTAATACCACTATGGCGCCCTAATGGAAGAAGTTCAATAACTTTTTAGCAAAAATATTACTCGAACGCTTGTTTTAGTGTGTAATAAATAGTATACTTTTTATAGGGAATATCAGTTGTTGAGTGTCTACCTCCAATCTTTAGAGAAGGGGGGTTGATAAAAATGAAAACTAAGACTTTTTTTAAAAAAAGTTCTCAAGCTCGTTACTATCATTTTATTTCTCCTTATCATTATGATAGTAGTTATAAAAAAATGACACTCATTCGCTAGAATAAGTGTCTAACACAATATAGTGGGTAGACATTCAACTCGGAAAAACTGAATGTTCCCTTTTTTATTTTATGCAAATTTCCTTGCTGAATACATATTATCACAATAAGGATTTTTTTGCAAGTTTCATACTTTAATGGTGCGAATGTAGACGTTATCTACAACTTTTTACTTGAATTTTTATATACTAAATTAACATCATTACTTACTTCCCAAATTTTACCATTGTTCTCGATATAAAATTCAATATTACCATTTGAAGATTTTATAATGCTAATATCTGTGTCATTGTCCTGTAATAAATAAAATTTACCATAATCTTTTGCTACTCGAATTAAATCTTCTTTCTGATATGCTTCATCTTCAACAACTAATGTATCAGGATAAATATCTTCAGGAGTATTATTATGTGGATAGATTGATATTTCATCAAAATTTAATCCTTTTTCAATATGAAAATCTGGATATTCTTCACTACATGGGATGATTATAATATATTTTGACATAAGCATAGCGCCAGCACTAAATCCCATCATAATCCCATTGAATTTTTTTAATTCTTCCAAAATACCTAATTGTTCACACATTTCCTTTTGTTTAAAAGGATCTCCACCCATTAGCATTATAAAACTAGCATTTGTAATCTTTTTTTTAGCTTCATAACTTGTTAAATCTGGTGTAATTAAATTAACTTCGTCAAATTCAATTCCGACATTTTTGAAATGTTTTGTAAATACTGGAATATATTTTGTTTTTGCTTTTTCTATTTTTTCTGGATTACCAGGAATATATACTATGCTTTTCGTATCTCTTAATTCTGTCTTAAACATATCTCCCAAGCCATGGCCAAATGCATTATTAACATCGAAGCCACTGCAATAATATCTAATCATATTATCACCTCTTATTAACTATTATAAATATTTTGTTTTGACAAAATATTTAACCCCCTAGGGATTTTGACAAGTGTATCAAAATAACCTAAAGGATTATCTTTTATATCAATATTCGAAAAAGTTCGAATAGATTCGTCAATGTCGCCCTAAATGAAGAGTAAAACAATCTTTTTATAATTATAGTTCATAAATTTTTATCTCACAATTTTGAAGACCTCTATGCAAAAACTTGCCATCTTTTATTCCATCAAAGTATGCACTAAATGCTTTAGATACTCCACTATGAGCAACAATAAGTACATGTTTATAGTCTTTTTCTTTTAATTCATCTAAAAAATTGGCTACTCTTTTAAAAAATATCTTTATATTCTCTGACTGCCATATTGGATAGTTGTATTATAGTTCCAATATTCTTCTCTATCAGTGACTTCAAGAGGCTGACCACTTAAATTTCCACAGTCCCTTTCTTTAATTCTATCATCAAAAATTATTTTTACATTATTAATATTTATTATCTCTGCAGTATGCTTAGCCCTAATAAGCGGGGAGGATATTATTATATCAAATTGTTCATTTTTTATTTTATCCCGTAATTCTTCTGCTTGTTTAACTCCTAAATCATTTAAATCCTCATCAAATGTATTATATTGTTTTAAAGCATTATGCGGAACTTCTCCATGTCTTGTAATATATACTTTCATAATAATCCTTTCATTTTATTACATATCGTATCTGACAATATCAAGTGTTTTTAAGTTGTAATAATTCAAAATAAACATCTTGATTTAAGAACAAATGTATCTTTTTTCTTCTATATAGTTTTTCTGATCAAATACAAAATAACATAAAAACGACTTCTTTACAAGTCGTTTTCTATCTTCGCTCGAATCTTTCTAGATAACTATCAATTTGGTGTCCTAAGAAAAAAAGTACAACAACTTCATAATAATCTTAAACTATTGTAATATTTTCTTAAACCTAAATATTTATTATTCCATGGTTCAAATTTTCCACTAATAACATAAGTATATATTAACGTTTGTGTCTTATTATTCATAGTATCTTCTGCAGTATAATTTTCCTTATAATGCATAACTTTATCGTATAAAAATAAAGCTGGTCTATTTTCATAATATGTTGTTTCAACTCTAAAACTTTTATACCTTTTTAACTGTTTACAATAATTTATAGTATCAAGTAAAACTTTTTTTCCATAGCCCATTTTTCTAAACTG
>CANROW010000019.1 GCA_947632345.1 uncultured Bacilli bacterium
ACCTAATCATTTATGATATATTATTTGGGAAATTTTCGCTTGATAATATTTAGGAAATTTTCCCTTGATAATCACATAAAAATAAAAATTATTTGACATTTTTGAGTGCCTATGATATAATAAGGACACATTGAGAGAGTAGAAGACTTGATGTGTAAAAAGGGGTTAAACTTTTAGGGGTTAAAAGGGGTTGAATTTTATGAAGCAAAATTATATTTTTGAATATTTAAACGAGAATGATTTTAGAAAAAAAGAAAGAACAGTTCGTAAGTACAATATGTTAGCTTACAAGAAATTGACATTTGAATATTATCCTGAGATAAGAAATGGTAATTTTTTAGGAGAAGTAGTAGGAATCAATAAGAAAGCTGGTACTAAAGATTATGAACTTAAGTTACCTACTGATGAGTTGTTTGTTAAAGTTCATGGTGAAATTAAGTTACACTATACTGTTTACGAAAATAAAAATGTAGTTCTTCTTACTAATATAACACCTGAAGGAATTTTAGATGAAGGTCATCGTGCTGAACTTAGTACTTACAAAGGTGTCATGATTTCTAAATCTAATCCTGAAAAGGATATGTTTAAAGTAAATTTATTAAATTTATTACAAAAATAGTAAATAAATAGTAAAGCTTTGGCTTTACTATTTTTATTTTATTGATAAAAAGAGATAAAAAAGGTATACTAATGTTTAGAGTAGGTGGTAATATGAAAAATCGAAACGGTTTTACTTTGATTGAGTTGTTAGCAGTAGTAGTAATATTAGGTATTTTGATGATGATTGCTATTCCAAATACCGTTTCATTAATTGATAAACATAAGAAAGGTACATATATAGAAAATGCCAAGACGTTTGTATCGTTGGTTCAGAATAAGGTTCAGACTGACAAAACATTACAGTTACCAACGGATACAACGTCAGCGTTAGTCGTTACTCTTGAATATTTAAATACAAATGATGTAGATGAGACACCTTATGGTGAGAGTTATAGTAAAACTAATTCTTTTGTGGTAGTCATGATGGAAAGTAGTAAATACGAATATTATGTTCATTTGGTGTCATGTGTAAATAAGAGTGGAATATGTGATGATGGGCTTTACAATTTATGGCGGGGTATAAATTTAGTAAATGTGTCAAGATTAAATGATGATGATCGTTATGAATTGGTTAAATCATCCGGAGCTAGTGCTGATTTAATTCAAAACTTATCTGGTAATGTTCATCTGAAAGATAAAAAGATCTATGTTAATGACTCTGTTGAAGCAGCTTAAAAAATGTCATTTTACAGTTGATAGTATAAATTTTATGTTTTATTAAAAAAGAATTGACTTTAAAAAATCAAAATGATAAACTGATATTATAAAGATAGGAAAGGAAAGATAGGATATGAAAAAGATGAATAGAAAAGGATTTACCTTAATTGAATTGTTAGCTGTTATTGTAATTTTAGGTTTATTAATGGCAATAGCTATACCAAGTGTAACTAGATATATTACTCAATCTAGAAAGAAAACACTAGTAAGTACTATTCAACAATATGTAAGCCAAGTAACAACAATGGTTAATGATATGGATTTCGGATCAGTTTCTAATCCTGCTAATTTATACTATATTAGAGTAGGTAATGATGATCAATCTTGTGTTCCTCTTGAAAGAGGTGGAAGTGATCCATTCGGAGAATGGGGACAAGCTTATGTTGCAGTTCATTATGATCCAGTAGCAGTTAGTTATGATTACTATTTCACTTTTAATGATAAAGGTGGATTTGGTATGAAATTAACTGAAGCTGATAAGATTAGTACAAATGGTAAGGAAATTGAAACTCCTATTCCAGAAGAAGCAACTGATGAAAAAATTAAATCACAAGTTGAATTAACTGGTGGGGTAAAACTTCAATATGATGAAACTGATTTAGTTCCAATTATCATTGATAAAACAAGCGACTGTGTTGTACCATCTGCATAGAAAATATGGTATAAAGATTTAGAGAAATCTAAATCTTTTTTTATGCAAAAGATTGTTTACAAAAAAAATTAATTTTGTATAATTATGTTGAGGTGAATAGATATGTTAATAATAGGTAGTCATGTCGGTTTCAATAAAGATAATCAATTGTTAGGAAGTTTGAATGAGGCCTTAAGTTATGGAGCTAATACTTTTATGTTTTATACAGGTGCTCCTCAAAATACTACTCGTGGAAAAATTATAGACGAATTGACGCTTCAAGCAATGCAAATTATGAAAGAAATGAAAATAGATTATAGTAAAGTAATTGTTCACGCTCCATATATTATTAATTTAGCTAATGGTGACATTGAAAAATTTTCATTTTCTGTTCGCTTTTTAAAAGAAGAAATAGAGAGATGTTCTCAACTAGGAGTTAAGTATATGGTCTTGCATCCTGGCAGTCATGTCGGTCTTGGTATAGATGAAGGAATTAATAATATTATTAGAGGTTTAAATGAGGTATTAAAAGACAGTCCTGTTACAATCCTTTTAGAGACAATGGCTGGTAAGGGAACTGAATTAGGGCGCAGTTTTGAAGAGATAAAACGCATCATTGATGGGATTGAAGACAAAGATCGCATTGGTGTCTGCTTAGATACATGTCACTTGCACGATGCTGGTTATGATGTTACTAATTTTGATAAATTGCTTGATGAGTTTGATGACAAAGTTGGTTTACATTATGTAAAATGTATCCACATCAATGATAGTAAAAATATATGTGGTTCTCATAAAGATCGACATGAAAATATCGGATTTGGTCATATCGGTTTTGAACATTTAATAAGTATTATTTATAATGAACGTCTAGATGATATACCAAAAATTTTAGAAACACCATATATCGATGATAAGCCACCATATAAAGAAGAAATAGAAATGATTCGTACTAGACATTTTGATGAAAAGTTAAAAGAAAATGTGGTAAGTAATGAATAGATTATTGAAAAAATATTAATTATTTGTTAAGATAAATATAGATAGTAGGAGTGATGATGATGCCTAAGAAGAATTTAAAAGCTAAAGAAGAAATAAAGAATGAAAAAGATAAGAAAATTTCAAAAAAGAAAGTATCTTCAAGTGCAAAAAAAGATAAAATACATGATACAGTAGTAAATCATGAACCGAGTAAAAATGATAAAATTGAAAAACATGAGCCTATTATTAAACATGAGTCTCATAAAATAGATGTTTCCTATGAATCAAAGAGAGAGGATAATACAAAGAGTCATAAAAACAAAGTCTCAATTGCAACTCTTAATATTTATAGTGTAGCTCTTTCTGTGTTCATAATAGTGTTTGGTCTATTATATGTTTTTCCAAATGCTATTAAAATTGTATGGCATTATTCTGTAAATCATGCAATCTTAGTAAGTTTGTTATGGGCGGTATTAATATATGTATTATCGATGGCTTTTATAATCCTTATCGATGTAGTAATAAAAAAAATAAAAAAATAAAAAGAAGATTGACTTAATTGTTAATCTTCTTTTTATATTTGTCATATAAAGAAACAATTTTATCATAGGTTTCAGGACGCAGTTGTTCTTGTAACTCTTTAAAAAGTGGAGTTGGATCACCTTTATAGAATTCATACCAGTAATTTTTTATATATAAATAAATTATTTTGACTTCATCATCAGATAGAGTTATACCATTACTTTTCGCAAATTTTTCAATAGTGTATTCATCGAGATTTTTGACATATTCTTTTATTAATTCTTCCATATTTATCACCACTTAAATATATGTTGATTTTTATAAATAATTACTAGTATTTAAGCCAAAATAAAAATAGGTGGTTCTATGGAAAAGAGGATTAATTTTTTAGGATTAGTAATAGTATTATCTTTTTCAATAATTTTATTAAGACTGTTTTATTTAATCATTATTAAAGGGGAATATTATGAGGAAAAGTTAGATGTTATGACTTATAACATCGTTGAAGGAAATTCAACACCAAGAGGAAGAATATATGACCGGAATATGAATCTTTTAGTCGATAATAAGAGTGTTCCGGTCATCTATTATAATAATCTTTTAAATTCAAATAGTCGGGAACAGATAGAATATGCTTATAATATTATTAAATATATAGATGTCAAATATGATAAGTTGACTACCGATGAAATAAAGGATTTTTTAATAAATAGAGATGAGAATAAGCTAAATTATAAAATAAATGAAGTAGAATGGGAATTATATGATAGTCGAAAGCTTACTGGTAATGATATATATAAATTAAAATGTGATCGCATCACGGATAAAGAAATAGAATCTTTGAGTTCGGAAGATCGAATGGTTGCCTATATATATTATTTGATGAATAAAGGATATTATTATGAAGATAAAGTCATTAAGAGTAGTGATATAACGGATAAAGAGATTGCCTATATATCTGAGAATTATGAAAATCTAGGAGGATTTAATATTAAATATAATTGGGAAAGAGTATATTTGTATGGGGAAACTTTTCGCAGTTTACTTGGGAATATATCGGGGATAAGTGTTGAGGATAAAGCTTATTATTTAGGTAATGGTTATAGTTTAAATGATATTGTGGGATCAAGTTATTTAGAAAAAGAATATGAGAGTATTTTAAAGGGAACCAAGGCCAAATATGAGATTGTCAATAAGAGATTAAATTTACTTGAAGAAGGAAAAAGGGGAAATGATATCATCTTGACGATTGATATCAATTTACAACAGGAAGTTGAAAAAATATTGACAGAAGAATTGATTAACGCTAAAAGCTATGGAGCGACAGAATATTATGATCATGCTTTTGTTGTCATTCAAGAACCAAATACTGGTGAGATTTTAGCTATTAGTGGTAAACAGATTGTGAAGAGCGGTAAAGAGTATAAGACCTATGATTATACCCATAATATTGCGACCGATACGATGACGGTTGGTAGTGTGGTCAAAGGAGCTTCAATGTCAGTTGGATATGATCAAGGAGCAATTAAAATTGGGGAATATATGTATGATGAATGTATAAAGATTTATTCTAAACCGCAAAAGTGTTCTTGGAGTAAATTGGGGCGAATTAATGATTTAGATGCCTTAGCGTACTCATCTAATATTTATCAGTTTAAAACGGCTTTTAAAGTTGCTAACTTTGACTATAAATACAATAAAAAGTTTGATGTTAATGAGGATGTCTTCAAAATTTATCGCAATATGTTTAATCAATACGGATTAGGAGTCAAAACAGAGATTGATTTGCCTTTAGAGACTGCTGGAACGATTGGCAAAGATACATCTAGTGACCTTCTTTTGAATTATACGATTGGTCAGTATGATACCTATACAATTCTACAATTATCTCAGTATATAACAACTATTGCTTCGAATGGTAATAGACTAAAACCCCATCTGTTGAAAGCTTATTATAGTGATGGGGAAAGAGTTGATGTTGAACCAGTTATTTTAAATGAATTGTCACTTGATAAAAAATATTTACAAAGAATCCAACAAGGTTTTCGCGGTGTCATGAGTTATGGACTCGGAAAGAATTATATGGGAAATATAAAGGAACCAGCTGGTAAGACTGGAACTAGTCAATCATTTATGGATACCAATAAAGATGGGGTCATCGATACGGCCACCCTAACTAATACATTTGTCGGTTATGCTCCGTTTAATAATCCCAAAATGACGATTGCTGTTGTGTCACCGAATATTGTCTATTTGGACGGATATAAATCATCGAGAAGTTATGCTAATAAACGAATTGCGCGAAGAATTAGTGAAAAATTTTTTAAAATGTATCAATAATATAAAAAAACCTTTGGCAAAATGACATTTATTTGGTATAATACCAATAGAAAACGAGGAGGGATATTATGGCAAAGGTCGGAAATAGACAATATAAAACTTTAGTTTGTACTGAATGTAATGAAGAAAACTATCGTGTTGAAAAGAATGTAAAAAATACTACAGAGCGTTTAGAGTTAAATAAATATTGCCCTAGATGTCAAAAACATACAGTTCATAAAGAAAAGAAATAATAGACTGTATAAACCTGCACGTTAAACGGATAACTATGCATAATTTATCTAGAGAGGAGGGCATTGTATGATTAATGTTAATGATTTTAAAAATGGTTTGACTATTAAGATTGATAATAATATTTATACTGTTATTGATTTCCAACATGTTAAACCTGGTAAAGGATCTGCGTTTGTTCGCGCTAAGTTAAAAAATATAAAAAATGGAACGACAATTGAAACGACATTTAATGCTGGTGTCAAAGTTGAAGCTGCGAGAATTGATAGAAGAGAAATGCAATATTTATATTCTCAAGGTGATACATATTATTTTATGAATATGGCAACTTATGACCAAATCGAGTTGAATAAAGATTCAATTGGTGATGATGTAAAATTCTTAAAAGAAAATATTTCCGTATATATTACTATGTATGAGGGAGAAGTTATTGGTATGGTACTACCAGATAAAGTTGAATATCTAGTAACAGCTACTGAACCTGCCGTTAAAGGTAATACGACGAGTAGTGCTATGAAAGATGCAACCCTTGAAAATGGTTTAGTTGTTAAAGTACCTCTATTTATTAATGAAGGAGAATCTATTTTAGTAACGACAGCGGATGGAAAGTATTCTTCAAGAGCGTAAGCTCTTTTTTTTGGTTGGTGATTGGTGATGGAAAGAAAGGTTGTCTTAGTAACGGGGAGTAGTCGTGGACTTGGACGAAGTTGTATTATTGAGTTTGCTAAAAGAGGATATGATGTCGTCATAAATTATCTTCATTCAGAAAAAATGGCGGAATCATTAAAAGAAGAAGTGGAAAAAAATTTTGATGTTAAAGCAATGGTTGTCAAAGCCGATGTATCTAATGAACAACAAGTGCAAGATATGGTTGAAAAGATCATTAAAATTTTCGGTCATATAGATGTCTTAGTCAATAATGCTGCCATCGAAAATAATAGTGAATTTGCTGAAAAAAACAAAGAATCTTTTGAAAAAGTACTTGGCACTAACTTAATTGGCAGTTTTTTAGTCAGTAAATATGTCAGTAAGTTTATGTTGAAGTGCCAAAGTGGAAGAATTGTTAATATTTCTTCTAATAATAGTATTGATAAATATGATTCTTCAACAGTGGAGTATGATGTCAGTAAAGCGGGTATCAATATTTTGACTAAAGTAATGGCTAAGGAATTCGCGCCATTTATAAATGTTAATGCGGTAGCTCCTGGTTGGATTCTCACAGAGACAAATCAAAGTATAGATCGGGAATTAGATGGAACTTTCATCAAGAGTGAGAGTGAAAAAATATTATTGAAGCGCTTTGCTACTATGGAAGAAATAGCTAAAATTGTCTTCTTCTTAGCGAGTGAGGAAGCGAGTTATCTCAATGGCGAGATAATTGTCGCAGATGGAGGTAGTCAAAATGTTTGAGAATTTTGGAATAGATAGTGATTGTTTAGAGTTAGTAAATACTTGTGAAAAAAAATTAGATGAAGAGTTTAAAAAGATTGATGAAGTTTGTGAAGTAAATAGTTTAAAAGTACTAAAAGCTTTTAATAAATATCAATTATCAGAAGTTCATCTATCATCAACGACGGGATATGGTTATAACGACATTGGCCGTGATGTGTGTGAAAAAATATTTGCTGAGGTTTTAGGAAGTGAAGATGCTCTTGTCAGAAATCAATTCATTTCTGGATCACACGCTTTAAATGTCACTTTATTTGCTCTTTTGAGACCAGGAGATACTCTTTTAAGCATTAGTGGATTACCATACGATACGCTTCACGAAGTTATTGGCATCAAAGAAAATAGTAGTTCTCTAAAGTCTTTTGGCATTAATTACGAACAGATTGATCTAATCGATAACGATTTTGATTATGAAAAAATAGGTTCAGTTTTAAAAGCTAAAAAGATTAAAGTAATTGAGATTCAAAGATCAAAAGGATACTCAACTCGTAAGAGTTTGACAATTGATAAAGTTGCCAAGATCATTTCCTTTATTCGCGAGCTTGATAAAGATGTGATCATTATGGTTGATAATTGTTATTGCGAGATGGTTAGTACGGTCGAACCAACATCAGTTGGAGCTGACATTATGGTCGGTTCCTTAATTAAAAATCTTGGTGGTGGGCTTGCGCCTAATGGTGCTTATGTCGCTGGACGCCACGATCTAATTGAACTAGTAGCTGAGCGATTGACTCTTCCTGGGGAAGGAAGGGAAGTTGGACCATCACTTGGCGCTAATAAGAGCTTTTTACAAGGTTTATTTTTTGCTCCTAGTGTGGTGGCTAGCAGTTTAAAAACAGCTGTTTTAACGAGCTGTGTCCTAGCAGAATTAGGTTACGACGTTGAACCTAAGTGTGACGAAGAAAGAGCGGACATTGTTCAAAACATCATCTTTCATGATAGAGATATGTTGATCAAATATTGTCAAGGTATTCAGGCCGCTTCCCCCGTTGACAGCAGTGCTAAACCGATACCAGGTGATATGCCGGGATATGATGATCAAGTCATTATGGCTGCTGGAGCTTTCACCCAAGGATCATCTATTGAACTATCTTGTGATGGACCTCTTCGTGAACCATACATAGCTTATCAACAGGGAAGTTTGATGTATCCTTATGGTAAAATTGCCATTATGAAGGCCATAACACTTTTGAAACAAAATTATTAGAATGGATTTTAATCCATTTTTTTTATGAATATATTTTCGCACTTTTAATATTATGTATTGAGGTGGAAATATGAATAAGCAGAATTTATGGTTTATAACGTTGTTTAGTCTAATATTAGTATTATGTGTCTACTATGTCACTATGCCGAATGATCTCTTGCTGACGAACAATAGTGATTATGGTGAAAAAGATAACTTAGTTTCAGCAACGATTGAAGAAGGCGAAATAATATCCGCTCTTAGGATAACAAAAGAAGAGGATCGCTTGGCCTTACAAAATGAATATCAAGCGGTTGTCACTAATGCTGAAAGTACAAGCGAACAAAAAAATGAAGCTTTAGAAAAGATAAAATCTTTAAAAGAGACTGCATCCTTAGAAGATTCTCTTGAAGCCAAAATAAAGAAGCAATACAATCTTGATTGTTGTGTCGAAATAGTCAATATGGCCATAACATCAACTTGTTCATCTTCAAACCATAACAATACTTTGGCTAACAATATAATGCGTTCAATTCAGGAAGAATTCGATACTAATAAATACATAACTGTAAAATTTGAAAGTTAGGTAATTACCCTCAACATATATTGATTTCATCATAAAATACTATGAGATTTTATATATATGAAAGAGGGTAATTTTTATAAAAAAAATATTGACACTTCGCGAAAGAGAAGTATTTGAATTATTAATATTAAATAAAAGTACAAAAGAAATAGCTGAAGAATTGCATATCAGTGAAAAAACAGTCCGAAATCATATTTCTAATACTATGCAAAAACTAGGTGTGAAAGGTCGAGCTGGGGCTGTAGTTGAACTTTTAAAATTAAATGAACTTTCTTTATAGAATAAAAAAATATTAGCAGCATAATATTTTATAGGTGAAGATATATGCTTACTAAAAAAATGTTAAAAAAGATGTTTATAACTTCTTCAATTGTCGTCATAATTTTACTCATATACTTGATGCCAGGAGTTATTAAATTGAATAATAATATTGATACTAAAGTGAGTTATGTCGATCTCACTAGTAATGTCATTTATCTTTTAGATGATAATGGGCTTTTGGTTGAATCCACTGTTTCAATAATTGACGATGGCAATATCACTAATAAAATTAAAGCTTTAATCAAAAATTTGAGTGATGCCAGCAATGAGATTATTCCCAATGGTTTAAACTCTGTTTTGCCAAATAATATCAAATTATTAGATGTCAAAGTTGATGAGAATCTCATCGATTTAAACTTTTCTAAAGAGATGTTGACGCTTGATGATAAACAATTGATAAGATTGATTGAGAGTATCAGTTTTACGCTTTTGGGAATGGATGAAATAAATGGAGTAAGTATCTATGTTGATGGAACTAACATCAGTGAATTAGTTGAATTTGATGTTCCAAGGATAATAACTAAAGATTTTGGCATAAATAAGAAATACAATATTAAAAAAACAGGAAATATTTTAAAATATGTTGTCTATTATTCAGAAAATATAGATGACAATACTTATTATGTGCCAATAACTAAATATATTAATTCGAATGAGGATAAGATAAATATCATCATTGAAGATTTATCTAGTAGTTACATCTATCAACCTAATTTAATTAGTATAGTCAATGAAAAATTGGATCTCATCAACTATGAAATATCGGAAGATGAGATGACGCTAAATTTCAATAATAGTATCTTTTTGAATAATGATGGCATCAAAGAAGAAGTTGCTTATCCAGTAATCAATACAATATTTAGTAATTATGATGTAGAGAAAGTAATTTTGCAGGTAAATGGTACGGAAATTTTGAAAAAACAATTAAAAAATATTGAATAATTAAAAGTTCTGATGTATAATTCTAAATGTATTTGAGTTATACACGTCCCGTTAGCTCAGCTGGATAGAGCAACGCCCTTCTAAGGCGTGGGTCGGGGGTTCGAATCTCTCACGGGACACCATTTATGAAATAAACCATTGCGATGTCAATGGTTTTTTTGTATAAAAAAGCTCACCGAGGTGAGTTATTTAAAATTTTGTTATTCAGAATCTTCCTTTATTGGTGTTTCGCTATGGAGATTGACATCAAAAGTATGTTTAGGTTTTCTCTTTCTTTTTGGATAGCGCTCAATCCATTTTTCACCATCCCATTTTTTTAAGCAATTAAAGCCATACCATTGTTTTAATATTTTTTCAATATTGTTATAGGAATAGAATTGACGTCCTTCAAATTCATATAGTTTAAATGGATAGACATCTTCTTTTTTAAAGACTGGTTCGTGAAGAAATTTTTCCCAAGGAACAGATATTGGTTGGGATACTAAAGAACTATTTTCGTGTCTTTCTGAATATTTTTTACTATACCAAAGAATAAATCTTGATAAAAGATCGTGAGGAAGATGAAGATTATCTAATAAAATATAAAATGGTACTAGAATTTTGATCACTAATTGATTTAGTTCATAACTCCATTTACTTTCCGATACGTTGTCATAAACGATGATATCGATAAAGATTCCATCGCCACTTTTACAACGATTTTTTAAGAGAAAATTAACCTCCTGCATCCATGTTCCACGTTTCCTAACCTTCATCATTGGGCCCATTATGACATTATATTTTTTATCAGTCTCATAACATTGAAAATAGAAATTTTTACCTAAATCTTTTTTCATTGCTTTGACAAAACGATCCCATTCAAAGCGCGGAATTATGACATCCATATCATCATCCCAAGGAATAAAACCTTTATAATTGACAATTCCTAAAGCTGATCCAGCCATTAGAGCATACTGGATATTATTCTTGACACAGACACGATGAATTTCATCCATGATATCTAAAACTTCTAATTGTAGATCTCTGACTGTAACTACTTCGTCACCATATTTTTTTATGATATAGTCTTCGCGTTCGCGTATGCATCCGTTCTCTTTTTCATTAATTAATTCTTGTTCATCTTTTTTTTTCTTTGTTTCTTTACTCATTTTCTTACACCTAGATTAATCATACTATAAATTATATTAAAATAAAATACTTTCTTTGACATAAACTATGTAAAATTAAATATGTTTTCCTTTAAAATTTCCCATTTTAGAAATATAATAATCTCAAGAAACAACATAATGGTGAGAAATATGAAAGATAATTATCGAAAAGACTTAATGTGTATTTTAGCACTTATCATATCATTTTTTATAGTGTATCTTTTTTTGACGAGAGGTATTTACATATTTGGATCAAGTCGTGATTGGAATCAACAACATTGGGTTATTCCTGAGTACTTTAGATTTCTCTTTTATAAGACTCACGACTTATTTCCTGATTTTGCTTTTAACTTGGGAGCTGGCCAAAATATTTATAATCTCTCTTATTATGGCCTTTTGAGTCCGGTTATATTGGTATCATATCTGTTTCCTTTTATATCAATGCGCGAATATATTGTTATTTCAACTATTGGTTCATTATTAATTAGTGTTATTTTGATGTATTTTTTTATCAAGAAAAAAACTAATTCTAATATTGCGCTGGTCTGCAGTTTTGCTTTTTTGATGTCAGCGCCGCTCATTTTTCACGCCCACCGTCATATCATGTTCATGAATTATTTTCCTTTTATATTACTTGGGTATATGGGTGTTGATAAATACTTTGAAAAGAATAATTTGGTTTTATTATCAGTTGCTTCATTCTTATTAATTATGACTAACTACTTTTTTAGTGTCTGTGGCTTATTGTCAATAGTCTTATATGGGATTTATTCTTACATAAAGATTAATAAAAAAATTACTGTTAAGTCTTTTATATGTGATGGCCTCAAATTTCTTTTTCCCATTTTAGTTGGAGTAATGATGTCCTGTATTCTGATTGGACCAACTTTTTATTCAATCATAAATGGAAGAGAAACCACTCATACAATTAATATTTTTAGTTTATTAATACCAGATTTTAACATAGGCAATATATTGTACAGTGCGTATTCTTTAGGACTTCCAGCTATTGGCTTTTTTGCTTTGGTATATGGTTTATTCAGTAAAAAGAGAGAAGATATTTTTCTTTCTTTAGTGCTATGGACGATTATAATTTTTCCTATTTTTAGATATCTTTTAAATGGTTTTTTATATGTAGAAGCCAAGATATTAATTCCGCTCATACCTTTATGTATCATTCTCGTCGGTGATACATTAAAAGAAATGGAGATCAAAAACATAAATGTTAAATTGATAGGAATAATTTGTGTGGCATTATGTTGTTTTTCTCTAGCTAATCATTGGTTTGGTTTAATCGCTGCACTCATATTGGAGTTATCTATTACCCTTTTATGTGTCTCTTTGTTTAATACGAAAAAAGATTATAAATATTTTTATTTCATTCTCTTTCCGGTTTTAATAATTTGTAGTATTTGTTTTAGTATCAGTGATCAGTTAATAGAGCGTCAGCGAAATAATGATGATGGTCGCATCTTACAAAATATTTTAAAGAATGATCAATCTTTTTATCGCATTAATATTACGAATGATAGTTTAGAAAACGTCAATAGAATTTATGATATAGATCAGTATAGTACTTCCATATATTCCTCTAGTGAATCAATGAATTTTGAAGATTTTTACTACAATCGCATTGGTAATGAAATAGTATATAGGACATATCGCATAATGAATGATACGCGCAATATCTTCTATAATATTTATTTGGGAAATAAGTATGTCATATCCAATAAATATAATTCAGGACTATATGAGAAAATAGATGAAAAAATATATCGCAATGATAAAGTTTTTAGTATTGGTTATGCTACTAAAAATATTATGAGTAAAAGTTATTATGAGAGCTTGAGTTATCCAGATAATCTATATGCTTATTTAAATTATACAATTATTGATGATGATGATATCATTAATGAAATGGACTCGGTCTTTAATCGTATCAATTTGAATTATGATATAGTCTCTAGTGATGTAATTAATAAAAAAGCTGGTAATGAATATGTCATTGATGTGCCAAAATCTGGAAAAGCGATTGATGTAAGAGTAAATAATGATTTACATAACAAGGTCTTATTAATTAATTTTGATATGAATTATCAAGAAAATTGTCGTATTGGTGATACTTATATAACGATTAATGGCGTCAAGAATAAATTGTCTTGTCAAGGATGGAAATATGAAAATCGCAATCACAATTTCACTTATGTTTTATCGGATGCTGATTTGTCTCATCTAAAAATTAAATTTTCGAAAGGACATTTTGAAATATCTGACATTTCTTTTTATACTATTGATTATTCTGATATTTATAGTATAGTAGATAATGTAGATCAGTTTGTTATCAATCGTGAAAAGACATTGGGCGACGAAATATATGGTAGCATTGATGTCACAAATGATGGTTATTTTAATCTATCTATTCCTTATGATCGAGGATTTGAAATATATGTCGATGGTAAAAAGACGGATTATGAGCGTGCTGATATTGATTTTATAGGATTTAAAATAAATAGAGGACATCATGATATTAAGATTGAATATAAAGCCCCTTTAAAAGGTATTAGTATTGTGATTACTATTGTAGGAATAGTGTTATTGTTAGGAGAAGTGTTTATGGTTGGAATTGTTAGTGGTGTTGGAAACTTGTTAAATGAAATGAGACATCCTAAAACAAAGTTATTTAAGTTTGTCATGGGAATGTATGAGAAGTATAAAGAAATATTTAATTATTTAGTGGTTGGTGTCTTAACAACTGTTGTCAGTTTGGTAGTCAAATGGGGACTATTGTTTACCATTTTTGATGCGGAGAATGCCTTTGAATTGCAGGTAGCAATAATTATTTCTTGGATAATTTCGGTATTGTTTGCTTATTTTGCTAATAGAATCTTTGTCTTTTATAGTAAGAATAAAAATATTTTAAAAGAGATGATCAAATTCTTTGGAGCTCGTGTCATCACCTTGGTAATGGAAATGGGAATTATGTGGTTCTTCGTAACATTATTAAAGTTAAATACGGATACGTGGGTATTTATATGGACGATTGTCGCCCAAGTATTAGTCATCATCTTGAATTATGTGTTTAGTAAAATATTAGTTTTTAAGAAAAAATAGAGAATAGAAAAGGTACAAATTGCTGAAGTTTGTATCTTTTTTATTATTAAAATAATCGAAAAAAATTTAAAAGAATAAATCTTTTTTATTTTTTAATTTATGTGGTATAATTCTACTATAGATAATATTATAATTATCTTATAGTAGGTGGTTGTATGAGTGATGATATTGGTCGTGTCGTTATCGTTGAAAATAGAGAGTATGTTCTTGTCAGTCGTATGAATTATGAGGATGATACTTATGTCTATTTGATGAGTGCTGACAAACCATTAAATGTGTTGATAGCTAAGGAACAAAGCACTTCACCAAATTTGATTGAGTTAGTAGTCATTAAAGATGAACACGAAAAACGGAGAATTTATGATTTATTCATAAAATTTGCTAATTTAGGTCTTTTGTAAATATGCCAAGATATGTAAAATGCATATCTTTTTTTATGGTAAAATGCTATAATTTTGGTGTGGTGATGTATATGGAAAGCATATATAATAAAACATTTGATGAGCTCGTTGCCTATTTTGAAACAATTGGTGAGAAAAAATTTAAAGCGACGCAAGTTTTTGATTGGTTATATGTAAAAAGAGTTAAGTCCTTTGATGAGATGAGCAATATCAAAAAAGATATAATTGATAAATTAAAAGAAGATTTTGTCATTGGAAACATTGAACTAGATAGTGTTGAACGCGATGTCGAAGTCAATAAGTATTTATTCGTTTTATCCGATGACAATCATATTGAGTCAGTGTTGATGCGTCATGATTATGGAACGAGTATTTGTATCTCAAGTCAAGTTGGATGCAATATGGGATGTCGCTTTTGTGAGAGCGGAAGAGTAAAACGGATTCGCAATTTGACGGCAGGCGAGATGGTTGAACAAATATTGAAAGTTGAAGAGGACATAGGAAATAGGATTACGCACGTTGTAATAATGGGAATAGGGGAACCATTCGATAATTTTGATAATTTTAAAAGATTTGTCGAGATAATCAATTATCAAAAAGGTATCAATATCGGTAGTCGACACATAACAGTATCAACGAGTGGCATTATCCCTAAGATAAGAGAGTTCGCTTCCTTTCCATATCAAGTCAATTTAGCGATTAGTCTTCATGCCCCTAATGATGAAATACGGAATGACTTGATGCCAATAAATAAAGTTTATCCTCTTAAAGATTTGATTAAAGAGATCAAAAATTATATCAAAACGACTAATAGGCGCGTAACTTTTGAATATATTTTGTTAGATGGGATTAATGATAGTATCACTTGTGCTAATGAATTGTGTGATCTTGTTCAAGGTTTGAATTGTTATATAAACTTAATTCCTTATAATGAAACGAACAATTTTGGATATAAAAGGAGTAAAAAAGAGACTATTTCCCAATTTTATGATATAATTAAAAAAAGAAAAATAAATGTGACAATAAGAAGAGAGTTTGGAACTAATATAAGTGCGGCTTGTGGGCAACTCAGAAGTAAGAAGGAGGATTTATGAAATCATTTTATTTGACAGATACTGGTAAAGTAAGAAGTCATAATGAAGATAGTCTAATCGTATTAGAAAACAGTAATCACGAATATTTGTTGGCGGTAGCTGATGGAATGGGTGGTCATTCAGCTGGCGAAGTAGCTAGTAGTATTGCGATAACACATCTCAGCAATATGTTCAATAAGAATTTTCTTGGGCTTGAAAAAGTTCAAGCGGTGAATTGGTTGAGAGATACTGTTATTGAAATTAATGATTTGATTTTTGATTATGCCGACAAACACCCTGAAAGTAAAGGAATGGGAACAACTCTCGTTGTCGCACTTGTTACGAAAGATTATGTTTTATTCGGAAATATTGGAGATTCTTCAGGATTTGTTATGAAAGATGGCAAACTTCACAAAGTTACTTATGACCATACCTTAGTCAATCTCTTATTAAAAGCTGGGGAGCTAACTGAAGAAGAGGCTAAAGATCATCCAAAGAAAAATGTTTTAATGAAAGCACTTGGCGCTAATAATCCAATTGATATTGATATATTTGATTGTGATATGAATATTGATTCAATTCTTTTGTGTAGTGATGGACTTACAACAATGCTTGATAATGAACAGATAGAAAAAGTTTTATTGAGTGATATTGATATTGAAGACAAAGTAATTAAACTAATTCGAAAGAGTAATAATCGTGGAGGAACTGACAACGTTTCGGTAGCTTACTTAGATTTTAAAGAAAGCGGTGAATAAGATTGATAACAAAGGGGCAAAAAATAAATGATAGGTACGAGATCATAAAGAGTATTGGTGAGGGTGGTATGGCTAATGTCTATTTAGCCCAAGATACAATATTGGATCGTAAAGTAGCCATTAAAGTTTTACGTGGTGATTTGGCAAATGATGAAAAATTTATTAGACGTTTTCAAAGAGAAGCTCTATCAGCATCTTCATTATCCCATCCCAATATAGTTGAGATGTATGATGTAGGCGAAGATGCGGGTAATCATTATATTGTCATGGAATACATCGAAGGTAAAACATTAAAGCAATTATTAAAAAAACGTGGTAATTTGACTGTTAGCGAAGCTGTTGATATCATGTTGCAGTTAACAGATGGTATTGCGCATGCTCACGACAGTTATATAATTCATCGCGATTTGAAACCACAAAATATTATGATTCAAGAAGATGGTCAAATCAAAATAACTGATTTTGGTATTGCTATGGCTTTAAATTCAACCCAATTGACCCAAACCAATTCAGTTATGGGAAGTGTGCACTATTTGCCACCAGAACAAGCTAGTGGTAAAGGTTCAACGATAAAAAGTGATATCTATTCAATGGGAATTCTCTTTTATGAGTTATTGACCGGAGTTCTTCCTTTTAAAGGAGATAACGCTGTTGAAATAGCTTTAAAGCATATGAAAGATCCAATTCCTAGTGTTAGAAAACAGAATGCTAATATTCCGCAAAGTGTCGAAAATATCATTTTAAAAGCTACAGCTAAAAATCCTAAAAATAGATACAACGATGTCAAAGAAATGTATCAAGATTTAAGAGTTTGTCTTGATCCTGATGTCATGAATCAAAGTCGTGTTGTCTATAAGTATCCAGAACATGAGACGGAAGAGAATAAAGAGACGATTCCTTCAATTAAGGCAAAGAAAAAAGAGACGCCTGAAGAGGAAAAAGTAAAGCAAAATATTGTTCAAATCATTGAAGATGATGATGTTGAGCCTGATAAAGGTAAGTTCCGTTTTGTCATTGGTGGTTTAGCCGTTATTTTAGTTTTACTATTAGCTGGTCTAGCTCTATTCTTTGGTCCTAGTCTATTGGGAATTAACGGCAATAAAGAATCTGTTGTTCCTGATGTTTCAGGAATGAGTGTTGAAGATGCGATTGGCGTTTTAGAAAATGAAGGTTTCAAAGTTAATTATGAAACAAAAAAAGTAGTTAGTGGTGAAGTAGCTTCTGGCTTTGTCATCAAGACTGATCCAGCAGCTCGGAAGAGTGTCAAAAAAGATAGTGTCGAGGTTGTCATCTATGAATCGACTGACGAAGAGACGTATACGATGGAAAACTTTGTCGGTTCTAATTATATTAAGGTACAAACACGTCTCCAAGAAGTATATGGTCTTGTTGTCAAAATTGAAAAAGAAGAAGTCGAAAATGGTGATGAAGTTAATTCACAAGCTATTTTAAGACAAGAACCAGAAGAGGGAGCTGTTCTTAAAACCGGTGATCAAGTCGTTCTTTACATCCCAGATGTTTATGATAAATATCCTGATTTTGTCAAAGAAGAAGGATGGAATGTTGAAACTATTCAGAAATTCTGTGATACGTATAACATCACAGTCGAATTTAAAGAACAGCAGACGACGAGCTATGATCCCGGAACAATTATTCGTCAATCGAGAGCGGCTGGTAGTAAGATGGTTAGTGGTGTAACAATAGTCATAACTGTCGCTACCGAAATGAAAGACAGTGAAGAAGAACAACCACCAACTGATGATACAGATACTGATGGTGAAAGCTCTGATGAAAAGACCGATTCTAGTGATGGAACTCAGTGAGGTTTAAATGGAAGGTCAAATCGTTAAAATAGTTAGTAATTTATACACTGTCAATTGTAATGGTACGTTATATGACTGCAATAGCCGTGGTAAGTTTCGCAAAGATAATATTATGCCGGTTGTAGGTGATTATGTTGTAATTGATAGTGTTAATAAATATATTTTAGAAGTCAAACCTAGAAAAAATCGTTTAATAAGACCAATGGTCAGTAATATTGACCAAGGTCTTATTATTACTAGTGTTAAAATTCCTGATTTTTCAACTAATCTATTAGATAAATTGCTTGTTCTCATGGAATTAAATGATGTTGCGGCTGTCATTTGTTTTACGAAAATGGATTTGCTCACTGATCATGAAAGACAAGTCATTGATCAATATCGTTCATATTATGAAAAGATTGGTTATCGCACTTTTACTAATGATGATGTTGAAGGCATTCAGAAGATTTTTAAGAATAAGACAACGGTTTTTACTGGTCAGACAGGGGCTGGTAAAAGCTCTTTGATCAATCGGCTTTGTCCCAATTTAAACTTCCAAACTGGTGAAGTATCTGTTGCCTTAGGACGAGGAAAACATACGACGAGACACGTTGAATTGATTGAATTATTTGGTGGCAAAGTTTTAGATACGCCAGGATTTTCTAGTTTGGAGTTCAATGATATAAGTAAAGAACAAATTCGTGATTCTTTTATTGAATTTAAAAATTATCCTTGTAAGTTTAAAGATTGTCACCATTTGAATGAACGAGATTGTGCAGTGAAAAAAGCTGTAGCAGATGGTGAAATATTGGAATCACGTTATCAAAATTACAAAAAATTAGTACAGTAGGTGATGGTTGTGAAAAAAAAAGTATCAGTATCTTTTTTCAATAGTAATAAAATTGAAGATGATTTAATAAATCTTTGTGATACGTCAGCTGATTTCATTCATGTCGATGTTGGTGATGGCAAGTTTATTGAAAGTAAGTTCAATCCCATTAAAGAATTGCAGGGGTTGAATGGAGCATTGAAGAAAAGGTTAGATGTTCATTTCATGGTGGAAGATCCCAATAAGTATATTGAAGAATACAGTGAACTAAATTGTGAATACATTGTTTTTCATTGTGAGATCAAACAGGACATTTTAAAGCTTCTTGAAATGGTTAGATCTTCAGGAATTAAAGCGGGACTCGCTATTAGCCCAGATACTGATCTTGGCTTTTTGGAACCATTTTTAGATGATCTTGATATGATTTTAATCATGAGTGTCGTTCCTGGCAAAGGAGGACAAAAATTTATGTATTCAAGCATCAAGCGCATTGAGGATATAAAGAGGATGATTGGTAAGCGGAAGATTGTCATCTCCATTGATGGTGGCATAAATGATGAAACGTCTAAATTAGTTGATACGGATATGGTTGTCAGCGGTAGTTTCATCTTAAATAGTGATAACTGGGAGAAAAGTATAGAAGCAGTAAGGTGATGAAGATGAAGAAGTATTCTATTTTCCTAATGTTAATCCTTCTATTAGGAGTGACGGGATGTACGATTAATATTAGTGCTAAAAAGGATTATGATGATCAATACAAAACAGATGAAGTTAGTAATGCTGTAGAAGAAAAAATAAATAGTATCGGTAAAATATCAACAGTTGATTCACCACTTGGTGTTGGTGAGGTCGGTCGGGCCAGTAAGCATAATGCGGTTTTAGATGCTTATCAAGATGTCGATGTCAAAATTGTTGGTATTTCTGAAAAACCATTGGAGGTTGTCAACGAATACAATACGCAAAATATTGATGATCAATTTGTGGTTGATGATAAATATCAATTAGTCGTTTTAGACTATGAAGTGACACTTGTCAATTTTGAAACTGAATCATTCGGAACGAGTGTTGGAGTAGATGTGGAAATCACTAACATAAATGGTGATAATTTTATTGTTGATGATGAAAAACAAGTCATTGTTGTTAAAAAGTTGCATGAAGACGTTGGTGTTGTCAGTGATGAAACCGGTACTGTGACCATTGCCTTTCAAATTCCTAAAGACGTGACAAATTATTTAGTCAAGTTAGGTACAAACAGCCATACAATTGCGTATTATAAAATATAGATAGGGGTGTAATATGATTTATTTAGATTATTCAGCAACTACACCAGTTGATAAGGATGTAATTAGAACTTTTTCAAGGGTTTGTGAGGAGTATTTTGCTAATCCCAATTCTCTTCATAAAGAAGGAGTTAAAGCTAATGCACTAATCAATGCGGCGACCAAACAGATTGCTGATATTTTAAAAGTAAAACCGAGTGAAATTATTTATACGAGTGGTGCTAGTGAATCCAATAATCTAGCTATAAAAGGTATTTGTGATAAATATAAAAATCGCGGTAAGCACATCATAACAACCGAGTTTGAACATTCTTCTATTTATGGACCAATCGGTTATTTACAAAACAATGGTTATGATGTTGACTTTGTCAAAACCAAAGAGGATGGCAAAGTTGATTTGGATGATTTGAAAAGACTAATTCGTGATGACACTATTTTAGTGAGTATTACTGCCGTCAACAGTGAAATTGGTATCATTGAGCCCATTGAAGAAATTGGTAAACTATTAAAAAACTATCCTAAACTTTTCTTTCACGTCGATTTGACCCAAAGTATTGGTAAACAGAAAATTGATTTGACAAATGTCGATTTAGCCAGCTTTTCAGCGCATAAATTCTTTGGAGTTAAAGGAATTGGCGTATTGGTAAAAAAGGAAAACATCAATGTTGAACCAATTATTCACGGTGGTAAGAGTACGACTATTTATCGCAGTGGTACTCCCGCAACACCGCTCATTGCTTCTATTTCCAAAGCGTTGAGATTGGTTAGTAATGATATGGATAAGCATTATGATTATGTCCAAAAAATTAATACTATGTTACGTGATGAATTATCCAAGTATGAGAAAGTAAAGATAAATAGTCCAATTGATGGTCTACCTTACATTCTCAATATAAGTGTCCTTGGAGTAAAACCTGAAGTGTTACTACACGCTTTAGAAGAAGATGAAGTATATATTTCGACCCAGACAGCTTGTAGTAATAAAACCGATGAGTCAAAAGCTGTTTATGCGTTAACTCACGATTCTGGACGCAGTAAATCCAGTGTTAGAATCAGTTTGTCTTATAAGACGACAGAAGATGAAATTAAAGAATTTTTAAAAATATTTGATAAATGTTATAATAGACTTACTACTTTGAGGTGATAAAAAATGAAGATCATAAAAATAAATGCCGTATGGTGTCCTGCCTGCATCATTACTAATAAAATTTGGAAGCGAGCAAGTGAGGATTATCCTGATTTAGAAATCGAACAATTAGATTTTGACTTTGATGAGGATGAAGTCAAAAAATATGATGTTGGTGAGATTTTGCCGGTAGTTATTTTTATGAGAGATGGTAAGGAAATTGAAAGATTAATTGGTGAGAAAAGTAAAGAAGAAATATACGAAGCTATAGAAAGAAATAGGTAATTTTTTATGAAAAGATTTGGAATATTATTATTGAGTTTATTTTTATTTTTCCCAATTGATAGTTATGCGTTAGTAGATGACTATAAAGATGTTGTTCACGAACGGGTAAATGTGGAACAAGAAGAAAATATTGTCAACATTTATTTGTTCTATGGTGATGGTTGTCCTCATTGTGCTAGAGAGGAAAAGTTTCTCAAACAATTAGAGGAAGAGTATGAAGGACAGATTAAAATTTATCGTTACGAGACTTGGGATAATAATGATAATAAACAGCTAATGTATGAATTGAAACAAAAATTTGGTTACACGGGTAGTCCACAAGGAGTGCCATTCACCATCATCGGTGATGACTATTATGCTGGATACTCTGAAGCAACAGGTATATTGTTGGAAAAAGAAGTGCGACGGATCCTAGAATTAGACGTCATTAGTGAAGAAGAAACAGTTATTGAAAAGAGTAAGGTGACAATTCCTTTTCTTGGTGAAGTAAACGCTGGCGATACTGCGGTTGGCGTAGCTGCTGTCATCCTCGGTTTTGTGGATGGTTTTAATCCTTGTGCAATGTGGGTATTATTATTCATCATCAGTATGTTATTTGGTATGAAAGACCGTAAAAAGATGTTTATTTTGGGATTTTCTTTTTTGTTTTCATCAGCGGCATTCTATTTCCTATCAATGTTGGGAATCAATCTCATTCTCGACTTTATCTCAACTAATCAGATTAGATCTTTAATTGGATTAGTCGCTATTGGTTTTGGAATATATAATTTGTATTGTTATTTTCGTGATCGCAAACTAGCTGATGGATGTCACGTCGTTGATGAGAAAAAGCGTAAAAAGATTATAGCTAAAGTAAAAAAGATAAAAGAAGCACGAAATTTTTTCATTGCTTTGGCGGGAATTGTTTTGTTGGCCATTTCAGTCAATATGGTTGAATTAGCTTGTAGCGCTGGGTTCCCAATGATTTTTAATGAGATCTTAGTAGCGAATGAAATTCACGGTGTAATGCGCATTCTCTATTTACTTCTATATGTCTTCTTCTATATGATTGATGATATGGTCGTCTTCACAGTTTCGATGTGTACGCTTTCAATTGCTGGTATGACGACTAAATATAATAAATTAATAAAAATAATTGGTGGTATCCTAATGATCATTATGGGACTTCTATTGATATTTAAACCAGCTTGGATAATGCTTAATTTTTAAGGTTCAATGTCAAGAAGTGTTGGTGAAACCAAAAACTAATGATAAATGAACTATGTAGAGAACTGAAAATTTA